>UREB01000111.1 GCA_900546685.1 uncultured Eubacteriales bacterium
TTTCCCTACACGACGCTCTTCCGATCTCGTCGCTACGGCCTGCGCCAGCGGTTTAACGTGCCGGGCAAAAAGGCCATTGGGCGGGCGGCGGCCGAGCTGGTGCATCCGGGCGATACGATTTTTTTGGATGCCTCCAGCACGTGCATGTATATGGGGGAGGCGCTTTGCGGCAAAACCGGCGTGACGATCATCACAAACTCGGCGTACCTGGTAAGCCAGCTGGGCGAGGAGGAAGGCCTAACGGTGATCTCCACCGGCGGGCAGGTGCGAAGGGAAAGCCTGACGCTGGTAGGGAGCCTGGCGCAGCAAAGCTGCCTGGCGTACCGGGCGAACAAAGCGTTTATTTCGCCCAAGGGATTTCGGCCGGAGGCGGGGGCTGTAAACGGCAACGAGCAGGAAACGGCGATGCAGCGATGCATGATAGAGCGGGCGGAGCAGATGATTTTGCTCTGCGACCATACCAAGTTTACACGGCTGGGGCACCTTACGCTGGCGGCGCTGCCGGAGATCAAAACCATGATTACCGATACGCCGCTGCCAAGGGAGTGGGCCGGGGCAATGGAAGGGGTTCGTTTGATTACGGCCAAGCCATGAGCAACGCCGAGGCAATGGGGAATGCCCGCGGCACATGGCCCTTTCGGTGGACAAGGCGCAGGCCGGAGGGGGTGCCGTGCGCGGGCGCCCTATGCAGCGCATCGTGCTGAAAAACACGGCAACGTGGGACGCGGCTTTGGCAACCTTTTAAGGGCGTAGACTACGCACATAAAGCGTTTACCGAATAGGAGGCAGAGGACAATGCAACACAACCGCAACGTACACCCGGCCGAGCAGCTGGCGCAGGCCATGCGCCGCATCTATGCCAAGGGCTACACGACGACAAGCGGCGGGAACCTGTCGCTTAGGGACAAAGACGGCAGCCTATGGATAACCCCGACGGCCGTCGACAAGGGCACGCTTTCCAGGGCGGATATTTTGCATGTGCTGTGCGACGGCACGGTGGTTGGCAAGCACAAGGTATCCTGCGATATGCCGTTCCATGCGGCGGTGCTGAAAGCGCGCCCCGACCTAAACTGCGTGCTGCATGCCCATTCCAAGGCGCTGGCGGCGTATAGCGCCGCAAGAAAGGCCCTGCCGCTGGGCGTGCTGCCCCGCATCGAGGCGGAGATCGGCAGGATCGGCACGGCCCCGTACCGGCGCCCCGGCTCCAAGGCGCTGGGCCAAAGCATAGAACAGGCTTTTAAGAAAGGCTGCAATGTGGTGATTTTGCAAAACCACGGCGTGATGGTGGGCGGGCAAAGCCTAAAGGATGCGCTGGATAAGCTTGAAAAGCTGGAGCGCTTGGCGCGCATCTGCACCACGGCTGCCCAGGCAGGGGCGGCGCTTACGCTGCCGGCGTGTGCCGCGGTGCACGATGTACAGGCAGAGATAGAGGCGCGCCCCCGCTTTGCCCCGGAGGAGCCGGACGCCAGGGAATGCGATGCGCGGGCGCAGGTGGCGGCCTGGGCCAACCGCGCGTATGAAATGGGGCATTGTACGGCGTTTAGCGGCTGCTTTGCTGTGCGCGTTTCGGGCCACAGCTTTATCATCAACCCACAGCGCCACGACAGGCAGGCCCTTTTGCCGGAGGATACGGTGCTGATATCCTGCGGCAAAATCGAAGCGGGCAAAACGCCGGACCGGCATGTGCTTTTGGCAGAGCAGGTGTTTTCCCAGCAGCCCGAAACCATCGGCTTTATTGCGGCGGACCCATGCGGCACCATGGCGTTTGCCGTGACGGATATGGCGTACCAGGCGGCGGCGAGCCCGGAAAGCTACGGCATACTGGAAGACCTGCAGGCCCTGCCCTATGGCGCTTGGCAGAACGACCCGGCCGACACGGCCGGGCGCCTGACGCCGCGGCGGCCCGCCGTGCTGGTAAAAAACGACTGCTTGTTGGTTACGGGTACCTCGGTTTTCAATACGTTTGACTGCTTGGAGGTATGCGAATTTACCGCGCAGACCCTCTTGCAGGCGGAGGCGCTGGGGGGTTTGATGCCGCTGACAGAAAAAGAGCGGGCGGAGCTTGACAAGCGGACAGGAAGATAGTATGCTGTAAGCACATACAAATACACGCCTTGGCCACAAGTTTGTACCCCTTACAATACAATCAAAGGCGTTCCTCAGCCTTCCAAGGCGTGCTGTTATGTCTGAAAAAAGAGCCGGAACCGGCTCTTTTTTTTGTGCGTGCAGACAGAATGCAGGCGGCAAAGCAGCAAAAAAGCCCGCTGGGCGGGCTTTTTGTTTTGGCGTAAGCGTGATATCCGGGAGAATGAACTGTAAAAACAAAATCGGATATGAAACAAGGGACAGCTACGCCAAAAATGGAATGTAAACGAACACAACCCCGGCTGGCATGGATGGTTGCCAGGGGGGCACCATTCGATGATATAGTTTTGTAAGGCATATTGCAGGAAAAGATGGATCAATTCGTTGCGGGAGCAGCCTGTGCGGCTGGAGAGGGCACCCAGCTCTTCCACCAGATCCTCACGGATGCGGACGGAAAACACAAGGGTACCGCCCAGCCACGCAGTGGTTTGGGTTTGATGGTGAGTTTCTGCGACATACCGCTGGCCTCCTGATAATTCCATTTTATGAAAACAAAGAGGGGATGGCTATGCTCCGGCTCGGTTTTTTCGCCCCCGGCAAAGTGAGTATACCATAGCGCGGCGGTGCAAAAGACATCCGCCAGAGGTCAATTTCGGTGAAATGGCGGTGCGGCGTCGGTACAAAAAAGAAAAGGCCGAAACGGCCCGGCCGTAGGGAAGGATTTCCACAAAGAGAAAAGGCGTTTCCATGCGGAAGCGCCTTTCCCTTTTGCACACATCCTTATCTTAGGGGGTAAGGACAGATTGGATCATGATTTGGCCCGGGCCTTTTCGCTGCCATAACGCGAACGGAGAAACGCAAGATACTGACCCAGGGCCTTGTCTTCCTCTACGGTAAGCGGCCCCAGCGAATTGCCGTGCCGGCCGGCACGGGAGGAGCCCGCCTCGGAAGAGCGGCCGAGCAGATAATCCACCGATACGCCGAAATAATCGGCCAGCTGCTCTAAAGCGTCTTGCTTTGGGTTGCTTTTGCCGGTTTTCCATCCGGAAATGCGGGCCTGGCTGATGCCTGTTTCCTGCGATACGCGGTAAGCGCTTACATGGCGCTGCTCCATGAGTTGGAAAATGCGTTGCACCGTATCCGACATAAAAGGTGCGCCTCCTTCATCGTAGCAAAAATTTATCAAATGGGTTGACGAATCTGCGTTCTGTGCGTATACTGTTGTAAAAAGGGAACAAACGTTCGTATATTTACAAGATTCGGGAAAACGGAACTTAGATTCTCCGGTGAATCTAAGGAACATTTATGTTCCATAAACAGTGTACGTTATTTTTTCCGAAAGGTCAAGAGATGTTGAGCAAATAATGGAAATTTTTAATGAAAAAAATGGCGTGCCCCTTTGGGGGAAGGGGGCACGCCGGAAGGGAGGCGTATGAAGGATGGCGCAGGCAAGCAAGGAGGCGCTGTGCTGGCAGTGCAGGCGGGCGACGGGCGGATGCGAATGGTCGGCCTTTTTACAGCCGGTGCCTGGCTGGCAGGCGGAGCGCACATTTCGCCGGGTAAGGCGGGGCGGCGCGGTGCAGCTGGCGCCGGGCATACGGGTGGCGGCATGCCCGAAATTTGAACGGGACAGAAGGGAGCGGCGGCAAAGCGGCAGATGACGGAAAAACAGGCACAGGCAGCATTGGAGCATTGGAACGGAACCAGGCTGGAGGCAGAGCGGCTGAAAGGGGATTTGAGACGATTGGAACGGCTGATGGATGAAAAGGAGACACCGGGGCTGAGCAATGCGCAGCGAAGAGGGCTGCAAAGGCAGGCACAGCGGCAGGCGCAGCGGCTGGAAAGCGCATTGTATGCGCTGATGGCGCAGCAGCGGCAATGGGCGCAAAGGGTGCAGGCGCTGCCGCCGCTGCAAGCGAGCATTTTGACGATGCGGTACGGCGAAGGGCTGCCGTGGCGAAAGATTGCAGAGCGGACGGGATACAGCGAAAAGCATCTATTCAAGCTGCGGCGCGCGGCGATGGCGGCATTGAGCAGGGAGGAAAAGCATTGACGGATAAGCAGCGGGCCTTTTTAGAGGCATATATAGAGACGGAGGATATCAGGCAGGCGGCGCTGTGTGCGGGGTATACGGCACAGAGCGCGTTTCGGATGGGGCAGCGGGCGCTGAAAAACCCGGAGGTGCGCACCCAGGCCCTTTGGCACGGCGCGCCCGTGCCGGACGAGACGGCGGAGGAAACGCTGCAAAGGCGCATTGCGGCGATGATGCGCGGCGGAGAATTGAAGGCGGGCGAGCAGTTTCGCGCGATGGAGATGCTGTATAAGCTGGAAAAGCAGCGGGGGCAGGCCGGGGAAGAACGCGTAAAGACGGTAAGGTTTGAGGGGGCGCTGGAGCAATGGAGCCGCTGATCTTTCAAAAGCTGAAACGCGAACGGCCCAGCGCAAAGCAGCAGGCCTTTTTCCTTTCCACGGCCAAGCACACCGCCTACGGCGGGGCCCGGGGCGGCGGCAAGAGCTGGGCGGTGCGCCGCAAGTGTATCATGCTGGGCATGCGGTATGACGGGCTGAAGATCCTGTTGCTGCGGCGCACGCTGCCGGAGCTGCGGGAAAACCACATTTTGCCGATGATGGAGGAGCTATACGGCTATGCGGACTACCACGAGACGCAGCGGGCGTTTTTGTTTCCCAACGGCAGCCGCATCAAGATGGGCTACTGCGATGCGGAGAGCGATGTATACCAATACCAGGGGCAGGAATACGACGTGATCGCGATGGAGGAGGCCACGCATTTTACCGAGCGGCAGCGGATGTTTCTGACGACGGCCAACCGCAGCACACGGGCGGATTTTACGCCGCGGATGTATTATACGGCCAACCCGGGCGGCGTGGGGCACGGGTGGTTCAAGCGGCTGTTTGTGGACGGGATGTACCGCGAGGGAGAACGGGCGGAGGACTATGCCTTTATCCCTGCCAACGTATACGACAACGAGGTGCTGATGCAGAAGGATCCGGGGTATGTAAAGACCCTAGAGGCGCTGCCGGAGGACAGGCGGCGGGCGTATTTATACGGCGACTGGGACGTATTTGCCGGGCAATATTTTCCGGAATTCGACAGGCGGCTGCATGTGACGGAGCCGTTTGTGGTTCCCAAAGCGTGGCGGCGGTATGTAACGCTGGATTATGGGCTGGATATGCTGGCAGCGTACTGGATTGCGGTGGATCTGCAAGGGTTTGCGTATGTATACCGGGAATTGTATGAAAAGGATTTGATTATTTCCGAGGCAGCGGAGAGACTGTTGGCGATGACGGGGGAGGAAGAACTTTGCCGGATTTTGGCGCCGCCCGATCTTTGGAACCGGCGGCAGGACAGCGGCAAGAGCGCGGCGGCGCTGTTTTACGAGCACGGGCTACGGCTGACACGGGCGAGCAACGACCGGGTGCAGGGGTGGTATGCGCTCAAGGAGTGGCTAAGGCCTTGCCGCGACGAATGGGGCCGGCCGGCGGCCAGGCTGCGCATTTTCCCGAACTGCAAGAACCTGATCCGCACGCTGCCGCAGCTATGCCATGACGAGAAAAACCCCAACGACACGGCACAGAGCCCGCATGAGCTGACGCATGCGCCGGATGCGCTGCGGTATTTTGTATCCGGAAGGCCGCAGGAAACGGCGCGGCCGGACAGGCGGCCGAGGTTTGAATTTGACAGCCTAAGGCCGAAGGAGCCGGAGAGCGCACTGGGGCTTTTGCAGCGGCAGGAGGTGTTTTAAGCCGAAGCCATCAGGGGGCAGACAACAAGAAAAAGGGCCTACGGGCTCTTTTTTGCTTGGCGGGGAGGGGTATGGGGAGAGGGCGAGAG
>UREB01000112.1 GCA_900546685.1 uncultured Eubacteriales bacterium
GACGATTCGAGCGCTCATGGAAGAGCTTCGCGCCAAGGAGGAAATTATAGAGGCAAGCATAGATGCATCTAGCGGAGGGAGAAGAGCCATCCGTTATACGCTCAATCCTAAAAAAAATCAAATTCTTTCTGTTTTCTATACGGATAATGAGGTGTTTTATGAGATTGCAGCGCTGGATGGCCAGATCATACAGAGGAACCGAATTGAAAAAAGCGTATATGAATCAGAGCAATCTCTGTTTGATGTGATAGATACATGTTTGAAACAGGGAGAAATTCGCGCAATTGCACTAGGCGTGCCTGGCATCGTGGACAATTATAAGTATATGCACCGGCGTGGGCTCAATGAATGGGACATTTATGCCATCGGCGAACGCGTACAACAGCATTATGGATTGCCAACGCTTTTGGAAAATGATTTGAATGCTATGGCGGTCGGATATGCGGACCGTATGGCCAAGGAAAAAAACCGGGATAAAGAAACGATTGATTTGGTCTATTTGCAGCTAAATTGTGGTTGTGTATGCGCAGGAAGCATTGTGGGCGGAAGGGTCGTACGCGGTGGGCGACAGTTTGCCGGGGAATTGAGCGATATGCCCTTTGACGGCTGCTATACATTGATTCAGGCGTTGAGAAAGACACAGTCGCTATCAGAGATGTCTTTGGCCGCGGCTAAATTGATCTGTATGGTAAATTGCATGGTAAATCCATCTTACATTGTATTGGGCGGAGAGCGTTTGACAGGATGCGAAGACGAGCAGCGCGCCATTCAGCAGGAAATGGACACATTGATCCCTAAGCGTGTGCAGCCTCAAATAGCCTTTGCGCCGGCATTTGAAGAGGATTACCTACAAGGACTGCGATCTTTAGCGACAGATCGGATTCTGCCGTTGCTGTTGGCCTAGTGGATACGCGGATGATATATGGAAAGAGGAGAGAAAGCAAAGATGGTAAAAACAGAACAAGTGCAATATACAAACATATCTGCGCCGCATATAGCGTCGCCGGATAAGCCCGTGCTCATTTCTGACCAGACTTATGCAAAGCATATGAATAGGCTTCAGAGCGCCATGCAGAAAGAAGGATTCGATGCGGTCGTTATCTATGCAGACAAAGAGCATGGCGATAACTTCTATTATTTTACTGGCTTTGAGCCTAGGTTTGAAGAAGCGGCCTTGGTTGTGCGCCAGAATGGGAAGCCGCATATGATGCTGGGCAATGAGATGTATAAGATGCATCAGTACAGCCGTGTTGAAGTGCAGCCGGTCGCCTGTCCCTATTTCTCTTTGCCAAACCAGCCAATGGAAACGGAAAAAACAGTAGCAGAGCTATTCTGCCAGGCGGGCATTGCAAAAGGTGACCGTGTGGGATTAATTGGATGGAAGATGTTTACTGGCCGCTGTGAGAATAACGCACTTTTATTTGATATGCCGCATTACTGGATATCCGCCATTCAAGAAAACATCGGGGCTGAAGGGAAGATGGAGAACGCAGCTAGGCTTTTGATTGACCCGGATTCTGGGATTCGCACAGTACTTGAGGCGGATGAGATTGCGGAATACGAGGTAAATGCTGCTTGGGCTTCCCAATGTGTAGAGACGCTTTTGAAGGATTTGGCACCGGGGAAAACTGAATTGGAGCTGGCCCAGCACCTGCATGCGTATGGCCAGTTTACGCCCTGCCATCCGATGTGTGCAACAGGCGCCAGGTTTGGTGGTGCCGTCGTTAGTCCACGTTATAAGAAGGTAGAGGTGGGAGATGCGTTTACGACCTCTATGAGCCTGCGCGGAGGGCTGACCTGCCGTGCAGCGTATGTGGCAAAAACAGAAGCCGACCTACCTGAGGCTGCGCGCAATTATGTAGATGTGATGGCGCGTCCATATTTTGCAGCGGCGGCTACTTGGTATGAAACTGTCGGCCTTGGAGTAACAGGTGGAGAAGTATATGCGGCCGTAGATACGGTATTCCCCAAGTCGGAATATGGTTGGACACTAAATCCGGGGCATTTGTGCGCTTCTGAAGAATGGATGTCCTCGCCCATTGAAAAGGATAGCAAGGCAACGCTGAAAAGCGGTATGATTCTGCAGATGGATATCATTCCCAGCCGCCCACCGTACGGCGGTATCAATGCGGAGGAGGGTATCGCGCTGGCGGATGAGGCCCTGCGTGAGGAGCTAAAACGGACGTATCCAGAGATGTGGGCACGCGTGGAACAGCGTAGAAAATATATGATGGGGGAATTGGGTATCCAGTTAAAACCGGAGGTATTGCCGCTGTCCAATTTGGCAGCGTATGTAAGACCTTTGCTGCTGGACCAAGAGAGAGCCCTAAAGATTGTCCGAGATTAAGGATATATCGACAAAACAAAAGGAGGGAATGTTTCATGACGGATCATACGAGCTTAAAGATGCACAGGGAAAAGGTAAGGGTAAGCGATAAGAAAATGCTTTGCGCAATTTTGGATATGCAGAAAACCTGCTGTGTGGCATTGCATGATGAGCCGTATCCTTATATCGTGCCGATGAATTTCGGGTACGAATGGGAGGATCAGCTGATCTTCTATTTCCACATGGCCATCGAGGGGCACCGCATTGAACAGATCAAGAAAGATCCGCATGTAGCAATCAGCGTATGGAACTTTTTAGATCGGGTAGGATACGATAGCTACCGAAAGGAAACCCATGATTATCGCAGTGTAACGGCATATGGAAGGGCAGAAATCATAACGCCGGAACAGGAATCGGAATATATTCATGGGCTTAGCGTACTTTGCACGTATACGGGACGGCCGGCCATCAAGAGCATTACCACGGAAATGAGAAATCGGCTGTTTGTCTTGAAGATCACGGCGGACATTGTAACGGGGAAAACGCAATATCCCATTTCGACAGTTGATGAGGTTCCAATGCCCCCCATAACAAAAACCAGATAATCAAAAGCGCACAGAAGAATCTGTGCGCTTTTTTATCCAAGTAAATCAGCTTCCCATATAATCGTCGTAATAATTGTCGGCATCCAAGGAATCTTCTTCCCAGAAACCATCGGTATCTTCATAAATATCATCCGGAAGATAGTCGTCGTATGTTGGAGTGCCTTGTTCCATCATCTGAAAAAGAGAACAACGGCTTTCAAAATCCTCATTGCTCAATGCTTCGGCATTTTGCACGTTGGTCGGAAGCTCTTCCAATTCATTTTGATAGTCTACCGTATAACCGCCTTCAATTTGCATATCTTTGATGTTGATGGAAGAATCTCCTTGCTGTTTGAACAACTGATTGAGCATGGAAACCAGTTTGTTGTTGATGCCAATGCGGATGCTGTAAATACGCACATCGTCTTGGCCAATATAGAATTTGAAATCAATGCATTCCGAAAATACATTCAGCAAGATTTTTTGCTGATCGTCCAAGTTCTTTCCCAACGTATCAGAAAAGCTGGACATTTTTTCAAAATCCAAAGTAACATTGACGACGTCACACTTTACGCCATTGACTTCTTCTGTGCCGATGACTTTGATGGATTTACTTATATTTGCCAGGGCGGCAAATCCGCTTGCCTGAACGGAGAAGTCGTCTACCTTCATAAGGCTGTCTAATCCAAGATCATTGGCCGGCATCGTAGTTTTGATATAGCCGCTGCCTTGCGCATCTTTGGCATAAATTGTCGCGGTTCCCTGGTCGTTTTGCACATACAAATCCTCTGAAACCGGGGTAAAGGACTGGAAAAGAAGCGAGGATAAGAGACTGTCCATCGAAAAATTCAGATGGGCGCTATCCTGATCGGAGGCCAGCGAAAAATCAAGGCGCGGTGATGTGGAAATACCGCTTTGCTCCATCTCGCAAGAGAGGATGAAATCAATCTTTTGCGATTTGATATCAGATGTATTTTGCATAGCCTCTTCCAATAGTTTTTTTCCATCCCTGCCGCAGCCGGTCAGTATGATTGGAACAACAAGAAGAACGGATAAAAGCAATCCTAATTTCTTTTTCATTGAATAGAAATCCTCCATACCTGAAATTACTTATATTGTATCATTATTCTTACATAGAAAAAAGAAATTCCTCAGATTGGCGCAAATTTCCACAGAAACGCTTAAAATCAGGCGCTTGATTGACATCGTATCTTCAAAATGCGATAATGGACTGAAACTTTTCAGGAAAAAGCAAAAAGGCGTCTGTGGCAGGGAATCTGTATACGGATGCGATTTCTTGTGAAATGAGGCAATAGGTTTGGACGGCGTTGCGTTTTCTATTTTTGGTTTTGATGTATATTGGTACGGCCTAATTATCATGATGGGTATATTGGTGGGGATTGTTATCTCTACAAAGCTCTCCAAGATTCGCGGGTATTCCAGCGATATGATTTTAGATTTTATTCTTTTGGCTGTGCCGTTGGGCGTCATCGGCGCAAGACTCTATTATGTTGTGTTTTCTTGGGATGAATTTGCCGGGCATTTGGATCGCATTTTTACCCTGCAAATGCAGGGCCTTGCCATCTATGGAGCTGTCATTGGCGGAATTATCGCTGCCTTGATCATGGCCAAGTGGCGTAAAATGTCTTTTTGGGATTTGTTAGATTGTGCGGCGCCCTCCTTGATTTTGGCGCAGGCAATGGGAAGATGGGGGAATTTTTTCAACCAAGAACTATACGGCGGCGTACTGACTTCTGTATCCGGCCAGGTCTCCAGCCAGCTCGCGCTGTTTCCACCGGCGGTCAATATCAATGGAGAATGGCATTTGGCGCTGTTTTTAATCGAGTCTGTTTGGAACCTAATCGTGTTCGGGATTCTGATGTTGTATTGGAAAAAGCGGCCCTTGGAGCGTGGATCGGTATTTTGGCTGTATTGTGGGCTGTATGCCTCAGCACGCGCTATTCTAGAGGGTATGCGTATTTCGGAATTCTCGCTGATGATTTTTGGCACCATCCGCGTTTCGCAGGCTGCCAGCGTCGTCATTGCAGTTTTTGCTTGGATCATGTTTTATCGGGTACATAAGAGAAAAGGATATGGAGGACCCGGTGTACCAGAGCGTTATCAATTAAAACCCAAGGAGAAAGAACCTGCACAGGAGGCCTAATCAATATGTCACAACGCAATCTTACTATGATGACAGATCTTTACCAGCTTACGATGATGCATGGGCATTTTATGAGAAATGCAAAAGAAGAGGCGGTTTTTGATCTGTTTTTCCGGGAGCCTACAGGAAACAGCAGCTATGCGATCGTTGCAGGGTTGGAGCAAGCCATAGAGTATATCCGCGATCTCAAGTTTACAGAAGAGGACATTGCCTACCTAGACGGCTTGCATCTTTTCTCGCAGGAATTTTTGGAGTACTTGAAAGATTTTTCTTTTACAGGCGACTTATATGCTATCCCGGAGGGAACGCCGGTATTTCCTGGCGAGCCGCTGATCCGCGTAAAAGCGCCTATTATGCAGGCGCAGTTGGTGGAAACGGCGCTGTTGACCATTGTAAATCACCAAACCCTGATTGCGACAAAAGCCAACCGTGTTTGTTATGCGGCGGGAGAAAATGGTACTGTTATGGAATTTGGGCTGCGTAGGGCACAGGGGCCGGATGCTGGCATTTATGGGGCCAGGGCGGCGATGATTGGCGGCTGTGTGGGGACTTCCAATGTTTTGACGGGCAAAATGTTTGATATTCCGGTGCTGGGAACGCATGGACATAGCTGGGTTATGAGCTTTGATTCGGAGTTGGAGGCGTTCCGCGCCTATGCGGATACGTATCCGGATGCATGCTTACTGTTGGTAGACACTTACGATACCATTCGCCAGGGCATTCCCAATGCCATCACTGTTTTCAAAGAACTGAGGGCCAAGGGGCATGAGCCGTTGGGCATTCGCATCGATTCTGGAGATTTGGCTTATTTATCTAAAAAGGCCAGAGCTATGCTGGATGAAGCA
>UREB01000113.1 GCA_900546685.1 uncultured Eubacteriales bacterium
GTACGCCCTGCTCTTTAAGGTACTGCCTTGCGCGCAGGCACGCTTCCAAATCGTCCGGCAGCTGAATGGTCAGCTGCCCATACTGCCCCTGGCCGATGGTGCGGATCTCTGCGGATAGTATGGAAACCGGCACGCCGCAGGCCAGAATCATGCCCGCTACCACAGGCTGATACAGCTGCTTGCCGTCAAAAACCAGCCGCAGCACCGCGCCGCCCTTGCCGCTTTCGCCCTCCGGCAATACATGAAACAGCTTTTTCGCCGCCGCCGTCTTGGGCGCTGTGAATATCTCCGTTACTTCGCCTTGCTCTGCGATCACGCCGCCGTCTATAATCGCCACCCGATGGCAAATCTTGCGGATTACCTCCATCTCATGCGTGATGACAACAATCGTGATCCCCATCTGCTGATTGATGCGCTTTAGCAGCTCCAAAATGGAATCCGTCGTCATCGGGTCCAGCGCGCTGGTCGCCTCGTCGCACAGCAATACCTTTGGGTTGGCCGCCAGCGCCCTGGCAATGGCCACGCGCTGCTTTTGCCCGCCGGAAAGCTGGGCCGGATACGCGTCTGCCTTGTCGGATAGCCCTACAATCTCCAAAAGCTCTTTTACGCGCTTTGCGCACTGGGCCTTGTCCACACCTGTGATCTCCAGCGGAAAGGCAATGTTTTTTTCCACCGTCGTCTGCATCAGCAAATTAAACTGCTGAAAAATCATCCCAACGCTGTGCCGCATCTGCCGCAGCGCCTTTTTAGATAAGCCCGTTACATCCTGGCCGTCAATCTGTATTGTGCCGCTCGTCGGGCGCTCCAGCAGGTTCATGCAGCGGATCAGCGTGCTTTTTCCCGCTCCGCTCATACCAATGATGCCAAAGATCTCTCCCTGGCGGATCTCAAGATCTATGCCTTTTAACGCGTCTACCGTACCGCCCGGCACCGCATACGTCTTTGTCAGTGCCTCGATACGGATCATCGTATTGTTTTGTTGCTCCACCTGTTCGACTCCCCTTTGTTGAGGTCATATATTTGTAAGTTTACCGCAAAATCCCCTGTTTGGGTAGGGTTTTGTCATGGCTTTTGCCGGAATTATGCCAAAATATCGCCCCCTTCCCCCCGTTTCCGCTCCGTTTTCTTGAAGCGTTTGCCAACTTGTTGTATGATAAATTGAATTGGTATTGCATCGTATCAACCTGATGCGGTGCCCTATCCTTGATTTTTCAGAAAGCAGGATGCCAAATGGTCTGTAAAAAAATCAGTGGCCGGCTCTGTCTTCTTTTGGCCGTCCTTTTGCTGCTGTGCGCCTGGCTCCCCTTGGGCGTCGCGCACGCTGAAGAGCAAAGCGACCCCGCCATAGACACCAGCTGGTACAAAGCAGATGGCGTATTCTTTTCCCTGGAGGATCGGGCGGACTTTTTAGGGTTTCTCTCGCTAATCAGCCAGGGCGTTACCTTTCAAAACCAATCCCTGCAGCTGATCAACGACATTGATCTGCAGGGCGCCGTTTTGCCTGCCGCGGGCGTTTTCAGCGGCTTTTTAGACGGCAAAGGCCATGCCTTGGTTCATTTCTCCCAAACCGGTGCGCGTCCGGCGCTGTTTGATACGCTAACCAGTACCGCCACCGTACAAAATCTCACCTTTTCCGACGTATCTTTGCAGGGCAATGCCCAGGCGGCCGCTTTGGCCGTTTTGGCGCAAAGCGGGGCCACCATCCACAACTGTACGGTTTCCGGCGGCTCTGTCTCCGCGCCGGTAGCCGGAGGGCTGGTTGTTCACCTTCTCGGCAATGCCTCCCTTTCCCATTGTGAAAACTCAGCGCAGGTGTCGGCGGAAAAAATCGCCGGCGGCCTGGCCGCGCAAAGCATCGCGGAACAGAGCGAAACAGCACAGTTGACCGCCTGCATCAATCGCGGCAAAGTTTCCGCCGGCCAAACAGCCGGCGGCTTGGTCGGTACAGCCCAGCAAATTGCTTTTACGCATGGGCTGAATTTTGCAGACGTTTCCTTAGTAGGTACCCAAGGCGAAGCGGGCGGCCTTGTGGGCAGCGCCACGCTGACCGCCATGGAGGGCTGTACCAACAGCGGCGCTGTCTCTGCCTCTGCCAAGTCCTCCGCCAAAGTGCTTTTGGGCGGCCTGGCAGGCAGCGCAGGCGGTGCAATTTCCAATGTTTGCAATACCGGCAGCATCAAAAGCGTTTCCACCCATAGTCAAAGCGCATCCGGCGGCTTGTTCGGGGCATTTACCACCGGCGCTGTTGAAAAAGCGCGCAACCAAGGCAGTGTGGCCGGGCAGGCCAATACCGGCGGCCTGTTCGGCACAGCGAATTTTGTGCCGCAGGAGGCGGACGCCTTTTATCAGCTGGAAAATCAAGGCGCCGTATCTGGACAAGCCAACACCGGCGGCCTGTTTGGCTGTCTTGCTCTATCCGCAGACAGCCAAACCCGCAGCATCTCCCGAGTGTTGGCGCAGGGCGCCAATTTTGGCAGCGTGAACGGAACGCGATCCGTCGGCGGGCTTGTCGGCCAGTTCACCCTCGCGGACCGCACCGCCACAGCGCAGTCCTTGATGGCGGATAGCATGAATCTCGGCCAGATCGAGGGCGAAAGCCAGGTGGGTGGCTTGGTGGGTACGCTGCCGCGCATCCGTTGTGCGGAAAACACCGCTCTGATTCAAACCAGCTATCATAAGGGCAATGTGCTGGCCAAAACCTCCGTCGGAACGATGGCAGGGGCCATGCAGGCAGAGGGCGCCGTATTCGATCACTGTGCTTCGCCTGCCGGGAAACAGATGACAGGCGCCGGCGCCGTGGATGGCGTTACGGAGCTGTCGGAGGATGAATTCCGCAGCGATGCGCTTCTCACGCTCCTCAACAGCGGGCGCAGCGTCTGGTCATTTTCGGACAATGGAGAGGCTATCTTTGCCTTTATTACAGAGCTGCTTGCCCCCTCTGCCAGCGTGAAGGACGAAGCTGTCGTCAAGCATACCTATCCTTTGGTGCTCTCTTCCACCGCAGGCGCAGAGATCACCTACCGTATCACCATGACCGCAGACGACAAAACCGAAACATCCGACCCGCAGACGCTATACAGTGGGGAAAGCCTGTCCCTGGCTGCGTATGCGCCCGGCACAGAGCTCGTCATAGAAGCCACGGCCAAGGTAGCGGACGGCACGCAGTCCGAGCCTGCAACGCTGCACCTTCAGATCCAGGCCGTTCAGCCTCTAACCATCACCGGCCTGTCCCTTAGTGCTGCCTCCCGGGAATACGACGGCACCACTACCATTGCGCTCCAAGGCACCCCCTCTTTGATGGGTGCCATCACCGAGGGAGACGATATTCATGTCGATGGCGCCCCCTACGGCCGGTTTTTGGATAAGGACGCCGGCACCGGCAAGGTGGTTTCGGTGCAGGGCATCTCTCTGGTCGGCGCGGATGCGGAGTATTATACGCTTATCACCCCTATTTTTACCGCGGACATCGTGCGCCGCCCTCTGACGCTGCAAAATGTTGCCATTGCGGATAAGGGCTACGATGGTACCGCCGCCGCCAACGTCTCTAACATCGACTTGGTCGGCGTGCTGGAAGGTGAATCTGTCTCGGTGGATTATCTCAATGCCAAGGCGGCGTTCATCAGCCCAGACCGGGGCGAAAATGTCGCAGCCTTTGTTACCAATCTTCAGCTTCAGGGGGCGGATAGCCATAATTACAGCCTCTTGGAAACCACAGCCATGGCCAGCGGACGTATCGTCACCATGCCTTCCATCGACCGCGTGAATACAGCCCAGAGCGGCCAATGCACCCTGTCCCTCGATGGGTTGGAAAGCGTGATGCCTTCCATGCTTTCTCCCGGCGAAAACGGCACGGTACAGCTGTACGCCGTTGCCAACGATATACCCCTTCCTGAAAAAGCCCAAACCGCCAAGGATGATCTTACTCAATCGCTGATGGCAGTGGATCTTCAGCTTAAACAGGCTTATGTGCAAGACGGCGTCCGGCAATCCGAATCCACCCTGCCGCCCGGCATGGTCACCAGCCCCTTAACCGTGCATTTCACCTTTGCTACCAACGATAAAAAGCAAGCGTTCCAGATCTGCCAAATGGATGCTTCCGGTGATCTCATTGCCCTGGAAACCCAGACCCAAAACAATTCCGACGACACGGTAACCCTCACTGCGCAGACACAGAGCATGGGTACCTTTGTCATCCAGGGAACCAAACAGGATACATCCTCCGAGGCTTCCTTTGCCACCGTATTGCCCTATGTGCTGCTGCTCATCATCGTACTGCTTATCATCTTTGCCGGCCGGCGCACCAAGGGCTCCAAGGGATAATATCCCCCCTGTCGTAAACGCAAGATAAATTTCAAAGGCCGCGGGCTTTGTTGCCCCGGCCTTTTTCATTGCCCATCGGTATCTTATGACTCTGCGCCCTCTTGATAAGCGGATAAAATGTCAAAAGCAATCTCCTTTGCCCTTTGGGACGAAACATCGCCTTCCTCTGTCTGTCCCAAATACACGCAGAAATACACATGCCCCTCTTGCATTTCCGCAAAGCCCGTGTACCACGCGTCTACCACAACACCGTCGCTTTTTCCCATTCCTGTTTTTCCATAGATACGCATATCCGTTTTCTCTTGCGTTTGTGCCAGCATTACCTGCCTTAACGCATCCTGTGTATCCTGTGAATAGAGCGAATGCTCTCCAAAAATTCGTTCCATAACCTCTGCCTGCTCTATGGGAGATATTTTCAGCGATGATTCAATCCAAAACCCAGTCAGTGCTCTGTTGTCGTTGTTTGTATTCAAACGCCCTTCCCAGTCGGAAATATCCTGGTTTCCGTACTGCAGCTTATTCAGCTCTGCCTGTATCTGCTGCGCCCCAAGCTCATCGATCATCTGCCTAAAATACCAAACGCATGAAGTCTGAAATGCTTGGCCAAAGTCAATATCTCGATTCCACGCTTGGTTCCAAAACTTTTCGCCGCTCCATTTACGCGTCGAGTCTTCCGGTACTAGGCTCCTGTTTTCCAGCGCCGTTGCAGCCGCAATGATTTTAAAGGTAGAGCAGGGGGATCGCCTTCTCTGCGCAATCGGAAGATTATACACCAAATAGCGCTCTTCCTCCGGTATGTACAATACCGCCGCACCTTCCAGCCCCTCAAATTGAGAGGTCCAGTCCATCTCTTGGAGCACTGGCTCTTTTTCAACCGGCGTCGCTTGGTTCTCCGTCTGTCCCGGCGTTGGCTCTGGCTCCTGCCCGGCACATCCGCCCAGCATCAAAATGCAGATCGATAAAATCACCATACCGATTTTGCTCAGCCTTTTCATCTTTTCTCCTCCCCGCAATGTTTTCGGCCGTATGCAAAAAGGAGCTTTCCGCCCCTTTTGATCAGCCTCATTCTCTCTATGTCGGCTCTACCCTATACTTCTTTGGGCTTTTCAATCACTTCATCCTTTTCATTGATCTCAAAGGTAGGCGTTTGTCGCCCTTCCTCCTGGTAGGCTTGGATTAGGCCGCGCGCCGTATCACCTTTCATCCATTCCAAAAAAGCGTCGTCCGGGCTTTGCTCGCCCTCCTTTTCGCTGGGCTTTGCCAGTAGGTAATACTGATCTACCATGCCCACCAGCCGCTGATTGAGCACTTCTAGTTCCGGCGTCTCGGCACCATATAGGGCCCAGTTTTCCCTGCTCACAAACGCATACCCCTTTTTCTCCTGCGCTGTTTGCAGCATTTGCTGCCCGTCATCCGCCGCTTCTACATACCAATCGCCCACCGTGAGGCCTGCTTGCTGCAAAAGCCCGTTGATCTTGGTTTGCAGCTCGGTGCCGCTGGCTGGGTGCACAAAGGGCTGCTCCAGCAAGCTGAGGTGTTTTAATACATCCTGGGCCTTGTACTTGCCAAGATGCTTTACCCGCGCCGG
>UREB01000114.1 GCA_900546685.1 uncultured Eubacteriales bacterium
ACTGGTTTAACGGCTATGCTGCTGTTGACCATTGCAAATGTTCCGGAAGAAATCATCATAGGTGATTATGCAGTCAGTGAAAAGTATTTGACAGTCTTTATCCAAAAACGTGAAAAAGAGTTGGCGGATGCCGGCGTACATGCGCCCAAATTTATGTTTGAGACGTCGCCTGATAATATGCAGCGTACCTTGTCGTTGATCAAAGAGCGATTTGGAACGGTACACGATTATCTTTTACAGATCGGAGTAGACAAAGCACAGATGGAGAAAATACGAAAAAGCATGGTCGAATAATGGAAAAGTAGTTTACAAAGCAATAGGGATATGATACTATTTTTCTGTCAACCGCGTTCTGTGTTGTGCGCTGTTCTCCGGCGGCAGGCACGGGCGGTGGGGGTATTATCATAAAAGGAGTATAAGAACATGACTAAAGAACGTAAAGCAGAAATTATGCAGCAGTTTGCCACCCATGAAGGGGATACCGGATCTCCGGAAGTGCAAATCGCACTTTTGACGGAAAGAATCAATCATCTGAACGAGCATCTAAAGCTCAACAAAAAAGATCATCATTCTCGTCGTGGTCTATTGCAGATGGTTGGCCGTCGCCGCGGCCTGCTTAATTATCTCAAGGAAAAGGATATTGAGAGATACAGAAAGCTAATTGCTGAATTGGGTCTGCGCCACTAAGCCACTTATTAGAGCGGGTGTTACTCGCTCTATCTTTTTATACCGGGCACGTATGCCAAGAAGGAGTAGAAAACGAAAGATGGAAGAAAGAATATTCACAACAGAGGTGGCGGGCAGAAAGCTGACCATCGAAACCGGCAAGTATGCACAGCAAGCTGGCGGCTCTTGCATTGTGCGCTGCGGCGATACGGCTGTGTTGGTAACGGCGACGGCAAGTGCCAAGCCGCGTGAAGGCATTGACTTTTTCCCGCTGAGCTGCGAATTTGAAGAAAAAATGTATGCAGTCGGCAAGATCCCCGGAGGGTTTATTAAGCGTGAAGGCCGTCCTACGGAAAAAGCGGTGCTGACGAGCCGTTTGATTGACCGCCCGCTTCGTCCGCTGTTTCCCAAAAACTATAGAAACGATGTACAGGTCATTGCCACGGTATTGTCGGTGGATCAAGACATTCCGCCGGCAGTATATGCAATGATTGGCTCCTCGGTTGCTTTATCTATCAGCGATATTCCCTTTGCCGGCCCAACGGCTGCCGTGGTAGTTGGCATGGTGGATGGCGAATACATTTTGAATCCTACGCTAGAGCAAATGGAGGCTTCTCGTTTGAATCTGACCGTTGCCGGTACAA
The DNA here is from genome assembly GCA_900546685.1 of uncultured Eubacteriales bacterium. Lineage (GTDB taxonomy): Bacteria > Bacillota > Clostridia > Christensenellales > QAND01 > UMGS1975. The sequence goes on from UREB01000114.1 coordinate 1,311, forward strand.
AGGATGCCGTGATGATGGTAGAGGCTGGCGCTAAAGAGCTTTCTGAAGACGAAATGCTGGAGGCCATTCTGTTTGCACACGAAGAGATCAAAAGGATCTGTGCCTTTATTTCCGATATTCAAGCAGAAATCGGTGAAGAAAAACAGGTCATCGCGCCGGAAGAGCACGACGAGGACTTTGATGCCAAGGTCACAGAAGCTGTAAAAGAGCGTGTAGAATGGTCCTTGGATACTTTTGACCGTTATGAACGCGAAGCACGTCAGGAGCAGATCAAGCAGGATGCATTTGAAGCGTTTGGGGAGGAAGATCCGGAGAAAATCAAACGCATCGATGGAATTATTTATGATCTTACAAAGCAGGTTGTGCGCCGTAAAATTACCCAGCAGGGTGTGCGCCCAGATGGCCGTAAAACGACGGAAGTACGCCCCATTTGGAGTGAAGTCGGCATTTTGAAACGCCCGCATGGTTCCGGTGTATTTACCCGTGGACAAACACAAGTTATGACGATTTTGACGCTGGGCTCTATGAGCGAAGTTCAATCCTTGGATGGGCTGTCTCCCGAGCACTGTAAGCGGTATATGCATCAATACAACATGCCGCCGTATTCCGTGGGCGAGACGCGTATGATGCGTGGCCCGGGGCGTCGTGAAATTGGCCATGGCGCTTTGGCAGAGCGTGCATTGGAACCCATGATTCCAGATGAGGAAACATTCCCGTACGCATTGAGACTGGTTAGCGAAGTCATCAGCAGCAATGGCAGCACTTCTATGGCGAGCGTCTGTGCTTCTACGTTGGCATTGATGGACGGCGGCGTGCCGATTAAAAAGCCGGTTGCCGGGGTTGCCATGGGGCTTATCAAAGACACCGAAAACGATAGCGTCACGATCCTAACCGACATCCAGGGCCTAGAGGATTTCTTAGGTGATATGGATTTTAAGGTGGCGGGTACCAAGGACGGCATTACTGCAATCCAGATGGATATCAAAATCAAGGGCATTGACCGGGAAATTTTGACCCGTGCTTTGGCGCAGGCTAAGGAAGGCCGTATGCATATCCTAGGTAAGATGATGGAAACCATCGACCAGCCTAGAGAGCATCTGTCCGAATATGCGCCTAAGATCGTATGCTTTACCATCAACCCAGAAAAGATTGGGGAAGTAGTAGGTCCGAGGGGGAAAACAATCAATAAGATCATCGCTGAAACCGGTGTTACGATTGATATTGAAGACGACGGCAAAGTTTACATTTGCACGCCGGACCAGGAAGCAGCGGATCAGGCGCGTAAGATGATCGAAGGCATCGTCAAGGAAATTGAGGTTGGCGAAGTTTACCTTGGCAAAGTCGTGCGAATCATGCCGTTTGGTGCGTTTGTTGAATTGTTGCCAGGCAAGGATGGTATGGTTCACATTTCCAAATTGGCACGTGAACGGGTGGAAAAGGTAGAGGATGTTGTTAATATTGGGGACGACATTCTGGTAAAGGTCATCGAGATTGATGATAAGGGACGCATCAACTTGACCAGGAAGGATCTCTTGCCGCCAGAGCCTAAAAAGGAAAAAAAGGAAAAATAAAATTCCTAAAAGCAGCAAAGGAAGCCATATACATGGCTTCCTTTTTGATTGGAAAACAAAGCGCTACGGACAAGTTTTCTCCTTCTTTTGCATATACATAGCCCGAGGTGGAGTGCACATGAATACAAGAGCGAAAAAATACTTTGCTATTAACATTGTCTTGCTGCTGATGATCGCATCCATTTATCTGGCAACCAACGCTGCCATGCTTCAAAATGTATTTGCACAGGTAGGGCAGTCTCCCATCTATAAAGGAAATTCAGAAGGCATTGCCTTTTTGCTAAGCGGACAGGAGGGTAAAAAGGAGATTGCAGAGGCAGCAAAACTTGGCCATGACAACGGAATTGTATTTTCCATTGCTGTCACTGCGGAGCAGTTGGAAAACGATCCGGAGGAGATTCGCGCTATGGAGGAAATGGGGCATGAGATCATTCTTCAAGGGATGATAGATACAAAAAAATTGAGCAATGAAGAGATCCGTAATCAACTGCACAAAGAGATGGGATGCTATGAAAGCACAATGGGGAAGCAAGTCCGGTTTTATATGCCCTATCGCCAGCAAGCAAACGGTGCCATTAAAAATGCCTGCAAAGAACAGGAAATCAATATTGTGCTATTTAGCCAGGACGGTAGAGCGATTGTGCATAAAACAGAAGAGGAATTTGCGGATATATTGATGGGACAGCTAAAAAAAGGAGACTTCGTATATTTAGATGCCAAGACGGTAAATGGATCTATGCTATCGGCTGTGCAGAAAAGCCTGCAAGAAAACGGATGGAAAAATCAAAATATTTCACAATTGCTCATTGATTGAAAGAATTGGGGAAAACTGGTACTATAAGAGGAACAAAAGAGGAGGACGATCATGTATTTTGAACGAACCTTGGAAAATGGGGTCCGTGTTGTCGGACAGAAAATAGAAGGGTTTCGCTCTGTAAGCGTAGGGATTTGGATCGGAACGGGATCCGCCAATGAAGTAGCGGTAGAGGAAAGAGGGGTTTCTCATTTTATCGAGCATATGCTCTTTAAAGGGACCGAAAGGCGTACGGCTCAACAGATTGCGGCCGAGATGGATGGCATGGGAGGCATTCTCAATGCGTTTACCTCTAAGGAATGCACCTGTTACCATGCTAGGATCGTAGATGAAAAGCTACCGCAGACGCTGGATCTGCTTTGTGATATCGTATTCCATGCTACGCTGGATGAAACAGAGATGCAAAAAGAAAAGGGCGTTGTTCTAGAGGAAATCAACATGGTTGAGGATACGCCGGAGGATCTAGTGCATGATCTGCTTTCGGAGGCGTATTTTGGGGACCATCCGCTGGCTCGTCCTATCTTGGGTACCGCAGAGAGTATCGCAAACATGACCAAGGATATCATGCTGCGATATTTGGAACGGCAGTATGTGCCGGAAAACATCGTGTTTGCAGCAGCGGGCGGCATTGACTTTGAGGCGTTTTGTGATCTGGTAGCCGAGCAGACAAAGCATCTGAAGCCTTCGGGCCGTAAGCCCTATCGCTATGAGGCCTTTGGCGCTGCAAAGCCGCGTTTTTTATCTAGGGTAAAGCCGATTGAACAGGCGCACCTTTGCTTGAGCATGCCGGGTTTTAGCTTAGAGGACGAGAGGATGTATGCATTGAATGTTTTTAACAATGCGTTTGGCGGCAGCATGTCCTCTCGGCTGTTTCAACAGATTCGTGAGCAACGGGGCCTGGCGTATGATGTATATTCCCATCCTTCGACCTATGTGCGCAACGGCGTATACTCTATCTATGCGGGCGTTACGGCTGCTAAGGCGGTGGAGGTATATCAGCTGCTGTTGGATGAAATGCAGGATATTTTGAAAAACGGCTTGAGCCAAGAAGAGTTTAATCGATCTAAAGAGCAGCTAAAGGGCAACTATATTTTGGGGCTTGAGTCTACGAGCTCTAGGATGAATGCCATTGGCCGTTCCATGGTGATGACAGGAAAGATACGCACAGCTGAAGAAACCATTGCCAGCATTGAAAAGGTGACAATGGAGGATATCCAGGAGATTTTGCCGATCATATTTGATAGGAATAGGCTGGCGGGAAGCGCAGTTGGGAAGATTGATGAAAAGGCTTTGAAGGCCGTGCTGCAATAACCAGTTCATGCATTAATATAAAAGGCATCCACTATGGATGCCTTTTTTTCATTGGCAAATGGAGAATGAAAGGCGCATACAATATTGTCGTTAGGGGGATGAAAGATGAAACCAACTCTTTTGATTCTGGGTGGCGACCAAAGAAATAGAATCGTACTGGATATTTTGAGGGAGCGTGGTTTTTCGGTAGAATATTTTTCCGATACGCGGAGGGAAAATACCCAGGCTATTTTGCAGCATATTTCACAAACCGAGTATCAGCTGCTTCCAATGATGCTGGCAGAACAGCCGATCTGTGGGATCGACCGTGCGGAGCTTTTAGAGGCTTGCCCGGCACACAGCCATTTGTTTTGCGGCGCGGCCACACAGCATTGGATAAAGGACTGCCAGGATAAGGGACACTGTTTGGTTCAGTTGTTGCAGAACGAAACACTTGCAGCTGAAAACGCATATTATACCGCAGAAGGGGCCATTGGTCTTGTCCAGGAGCTGAGCAAAGCATCCATGTACCAAGCAAAATGTGTGGTGGTCGGCAGCGGACGCATTGCAACCGCGCTTTGCAGAATGTTGAAAATACATACGCCGTATGTAACGGTACTGGCCAGAAATAAAAAGCGCATGGCAGAGCTTGCTTTACAGCAAATCGGTTGCTTGGAGATTGAGCAGCAAGGAAATGCTTTTGAAAATGCGGAGATCGTGTTCAATACTGTACCGGATACTATCATTGATCCAGGCGCGCTTTGCAAAATGGCAAAGACAGGCATCTATGTAGAGCTGGCCTCGGCACCTTATGGATGCCCATGGGAAAGAATACCCGATGGCATACACAAAGTATTGGGAAACGGGCTGCCAGGGAAACGATTTCCAAGATCGGAAGAGCACA
>UREB01000115.1 GCA_900546685.1 uncultured Eubacteriales bacterium
TAAAATGAATCTTTCTGTGCAGCAAACTGGAGGCAGCGTTTTGATGGTTTCTCAGTTTACGCTGATGGGAGATGCCAGAAAGGGGCGCAGACCGGGTATTACACAGGCTGAAACGCCGGAACGTGCGGATGAGCTATATAAAAAGACCTGCGATTTGCTAAGACAGATGGGTCTATGCGTAGAAACGGGTCAGTTTCAGACGCATATGCAAGTTCATCTTGTCAACGACGGCCCTGTAACCCTTTTGCTGGATAGTAAAAAACTGTTTTGATGGTGGGAAGCATTTTGTTTGCAATAGAGACAAAAGATGAATACATGAGAAATGAATTGGCTGAAGAAATTCGTATGTTTGTAGCGGAAGAAGACGCCAATATTGTTGTAAAGCATTGCGCAGAGCCCTTACAGGGCTATATGCGGCATACTGTGGAAGTAACCATGGGAGATAAGCAGACCGGTGCGCAAATAGAGGGAACGCCACTCGACGAACAGCCAATGATCAAAAAGCGCCTAAATAAGCGGGCGGCAAAGCTGGCAGTCTACCAATGTATGGTGCAGCTTACAGGGAGGACGCAGCCTTGGGGCAGCTTAACAGGCGTAAGGCCGGTCAATCTTTTGCGGCAGCTGGAGGCAGAAGGGGCGCGGGATCAGTTTGTAGATCTGCTGGGAGTGCACCCGGAAAAAGCACAGCTGGCAGAGAGCATTATCAAAAGGCAGGATGCGATGATGCGGGAAACAGATCAGAGCAGCCTTTGTATCTATGTAGGCATTCCCTTTTGCATCACGCGCTGCTCGTACTGCTCTTTTCCTGCCGTGGTTGCCAAAAAAGGGCAGAGAGAATCGTATGTAGCTGCGCTCCTTCAAGAAATCGAGGCTGCGGGAGAGATGATTCGCCGACAGCATAAGAGCATCTGCGCCGTGTACTTGGGCGGCGGCACGCCTACGGCATTGACGGATCAACAGATGCAGCGTGTGATGGAAGCGATGCAAAGGGCCTTTGGCACAGGATATGAATATACGCTGGAGGCCGGCCGGCCGGACACGATTACTAAAGAAAAGCTGGGCATTGCAAAGATGTATGGGGTAAACAGACTTTGCATCAATCCGCAGACAATGCAAAACAAGACTTTGGAGCGCATTGGACGCAGGCATACGGCAGAGGACATTGAAGCATGCTATGCATTGGCAAAGCAAGAAGGCTTTACACATATCAATGCAGACCTAATTGCAGGCCTTCCGGGAGAAACGGAGGAGGATTTTGCCGATACGCTGAAAAGAGTAGAGCACCTGGCTCCCTCATCGCTAACCTGCCATACATTGGCATTGAAGAGAGGAAGCAAGCTCATAGAGGATCATTATGCGCATGGGAATGCGGACACGGTATCGCGCATGGTGGATATGGCCCGTGAAAAAGCAGCGGAGATGGGCATGGGGCCGTATTATTTGTATCGTCAAAAGCATATGGCCGGCAATCTGGAGAATGTGGGGTATGCGAAAACGGGTGACGCCTGTTTGTATAATGTGGCCATGATGGATGAAATGCTGGACGTAGTTGGGCTCGGTGTAGGTGCCGTTGGCAAGCGCATCATAGGAAACAAGATTCAGCGCCAGCCAAATCCGCGGGATATCGGCGTGTATTTAGAGCGTATACATACGATCTGTGAACAAAAAACCGCGTTTTTCCATGGTTGACAGCAGGGGAAAGCGCTGAGTATAATAAATCATCGCGTAGATGGGAAAAAGTAACAAGCCAAGGCCTTTTACAGGGAGAGCAGCCGCGACTGAAAGCTGCTTATCGGCCTGTTTGCCAAAGACACTCCCGGAGCTGCTCAGAAATGAGACGTATCACCTGCGTTAAAGGTGAAAAGTGGAACTGTATTTTGTTCAACAAGGGTGGCACCGCGGGCTTAGCTTCGTCCCTTACCGTGACCATCTTTTTTTATTTTGGAGGAGGCGTTTGCATGAAATATACTGCGCTGAAAGGCACAAAAGACGTGTTGCCCGGCGAAAGCCATCTCTGGCAGTCGCTGGAATACAATATCCGTTTTTTAACGTCGCTGTATGGATTTCGGGAGATTCGTACGCCTGTAATTGAGCATACTGAGCTATTTTTGCGCGGCGTCGGCGATACGACGGACATTGTACAGAAGGAAACCTATACCTTTGACGACAGGGGAGGCCGCAGCATCACCTTAAAGCCGGAAGGCACAGGCGGAGCGGTCCGTGCTTTTGTAGAGGCCGGCCTATTCAACGAACCGCAGCCGACCAAGATGTATTATTTAAACTGCCCTGTGTTTCGGTATGAAAAGCCGCAGGCCGGCCGGCTGCGCGAGCATCACCAGTTCGGCGTGGAGGTATTTGGCTCTGCATCGCCGTATACAGATGCAGAGGTGATTTCCTTGGCCCTAGCGCTGTTTCAGACGCTGGGCTTGGAGGGCTTGGTCGTTCATATCAACAGCATTGGATGCCCGAATTGCCGTCCGGAATATCAGAAGAAGCTGAAGGAATATTTTGCGCCTCATATCAAGGAGATGTGCAAGGATTGTCAGGATCGCTTTGAACGCAATCCGCTTAGGCTTTTGGACTGCAAGGAAGAAAAATGCAAGTCCATCGCGCAGGAAGCCCCCCGGATGATCGACTGCCTTTGTGAGGAATGCCAGACACACTTTGATCAATTACAGGGGGCGTTGAAGACGCTGCACATCCCGTATGAGATTGATCCTGGAATCGTACGCGGATTGGATTATTATACGAAGACCGTCTTTGAAGTAATTTCCAACAAAATTGGCGCCCAGGGTACCATTTGTGGAGGCGGACGGTACGATGGCCTGGTAGAAACCTTGGGCGGCCCCAAAACACCAGGTATCGGTTTCGGCATCGGAATGGAGCGCTTGCTGCTCGTAATGCAGGCCCAGAAATTAGAGCCGCCGACGCCTTCCAGGTGCGATGTGTTTGTCAACACCTTTGGGGATACCGAGCGCGCTTTGGAGATCTGTACGCTATTGCGAGCACGCGGCGTGAAGGCAGATTTTGATCCCAATGGGCGTAGTATGAAGAGCAGTATGCGCTATGCGGAAAAGCTAGGGCCCGCGTGTATCTTGTTTGAAGGAGAGGATGAAAGGGCCAAGGGAGAAGTGCAGATTCGTGCGATGGTAGACGGAGAGCAGAAAGCATATCCGTTTGAGGAAGCTCTGGACAGACTGCAAAAAATATTGGCTCAATTTACCTGGGCATAAATGGAGGAGACAGCATGAAAACAGATATGATGGGAAACTGGAGCCGCGACTGCTTATGCGCGCAGCTGACAGAACAGAATGTAGGGCAGGAGGTTACCGTGATGGGCTGGGTGGATACCCGGCGTGACCTGGGCGGCCTCATCTTCATCGATGTCCGCGATACAAGCGGCGTAATACAGTGCGTATTCGACTCGGCAGAGTATAAGGACTTTGCAAAGGTGGAAAGCCTCCGCAATGAATATGTCGTAGCGATCCGCGGCAAAGTACTGCTGCGGGATGAAGAGACGATCAACCCCAATATTGCAACGGGTACCATTGAGGTTAGGGCAACGGATCTAAAGATTCTATCCGCTGCCAAAACGCCGCCGTTTTATATCGAGGATGGCGTAAACGTACGCGAAGAGTTGCGCTTAAAATATCGGTATCTGGATCTTAGGCGTCCTGAAATGCAGGCAAAGATGAAAATGCGTCATCAAGTGATGCAGCTGGTACGTAATTATTTTTCCGAAAACGGCTTTTTGGAAATTGAAACTCCAATGCTTGCCAAAAGTACGCCGGAGGGAGCACGTGAATATTTGGTGCCAAGCCGTATTCAGCCACACAAATTTTATGCATTGCCGCAGTCTCCGCAGATGTTCAAGCAGTTGCTGATGGTATCCGGCCTGGATCGGTATTTCCAGATTGTCCGTTGTTTTAGAGATGAGGATTTGCGTGCAGATCGTCAACCTGAATTTACGCAGATTGACTTAGAAATGTCCTTTGTATCGCCGGACGATGTGATGAGCGTAAATGAAAAGCTGGTGCAAAAGATATTCCAAGAAACCTGGGGGATGGATCTGCCTGTGCCTTTCCGCCGGCTGACCTATCGGGAAGCTATGGATCGCTTTGGTTCGGATAAGCCAGATACCCGCTTTGGCTTGGAGCTTTGCGAAATCAGCGACCTGGTTGCAAACACCAATTTCAAGGTATTTGCGAGCATTGTAAAAAATGGCGGTACCGTACGCGGCATCAATGTAAAGGGCGGCGTTGATAAATTTGCCCGCCGTGAGCTGGATGCGCTGGTAGAATATGTAAAGCAATATGGTGCTAAGGGCATGGCATGGATTTCCGTAAAGGAAAACGAGCTGCAAAGCCCCATTGTAAAGTTCTTTACGGAAGAAGAGACCAATGCGATCCTGGATCGTATGGGCGCCGAGGTCGGCGATGTTTTAATGTTTGTTTCCGACGTAAATGAGGACGTTGTATTCGATGCGCTGGGGCATCTGCGCCTGCACCTAGGCGAAAAGCTTGGTTTGATTGATCACGACAAGCTGGATGTGCTATGGGTCACGGAGTTCCCGTTGCTAGAGTACAGCGCAGAGGAAAAACGTTTTGTTGCAAAGCATCATCCTTTCACCATGCCGATGGATGAGGACATACAGTATCTGGATTCTGATCCTGGCCGAGTGAGAGCCAAGGCTTACGATCTTGTGATCAACGGTATGGAGGCAGGTGGCGGCAGCTGCCGTATCTACAATCCGGACCTTCAAGCCAAGATGTTTGATGTGTTGGGATTAAGTCATGAAGAAGCGCAGGATAAATTTGGTTTCTTGATCGAGGGATTCCAGTACGGTACGCCGCCGCATGGCGGTATGGCCTATGGCCTAGACCGTCTGGTGATGATTTTGACAAAGAGCAAGTCCATCCGTGATGTCATCGCTTTCCCGAAGGTGCAGTCCGGTACGTGTCCGCTGACCGGTGCTCCGTATTATGTGGAGCAAAAGCAGCTGGATGAACTGCATATTGAAACGACGCAGGAAGAAGAGGCTTAAATTGGACTGCATGCAGGATAGAACTGCGCTGCTGCTCGGGGATAGTGCGGTGGCGCAGCTGTCCAAAGCACATGTGATGGTGATTGGTTTGGGTGGTGTTGGCGGTACGGCAGCGGAAGCGCTGTGCCGCAGCGGCGTTGGCAGGCTCACATTGGTAGATGGGGATCAAGTAGCAGTTTCCAACTTAAATCGTCAGATCGTAGCTGTTCGGAGTACCGTGGGCTGGCCCAAAGCGACGGCTATGAAAAAAAGGTTGGAAGAGATCCAACCCGAGGCACTGCTGACTGCGGAGGACTGTAATTTTACCGAACAGACCTCCGAAAGGCTGTTAGCCTTGCAGCCGGATTTTATCATAGATGCAATCGATAGCATGGCGGACAAGCTGTGCCTGATTGTAAAATGCCATCAGAAGGGCCTTTCCATTATTTCCGCAACGGGAGCTGGGAACCGGATGGATCTCCAGCAATTAAAACTAGCGGATGTGTTTGATACGCAGGGAGATCCCGTTTGCCGCATATTGCGAAGAGAACTGAGAAAACAGGGTGTTGAACGCCATATGGTGGTATACTCGCAAGAAACACCGATGCGGAAGGGCAGGCCTACGGGAAGTATGATGTTTGTCCCGTCCGCGATGGGGCTTCTGCTGGCTCAGCATGTTGTGAGTTGTCTAAAATCGAGGGATGATGTGTGAAAGAGATAGGAACTGTCGTACGGATCGACCAAAACAAAGCGCTTGTATTGTTTGAGCGGTCGTCTGCATGCCAGAGCTGCGGTAGGTGCCAGCGTGCAGAGGGTGCACATATGCAGGTTTGGCTTCCCAATACAAAACAGGCGGAG
>UREB01000116.1 GCA_900546685.1 uncultured Eubacteriales bacterium
AAATCTTTGACCGCTTCAACCGGGTCGTTGTTCTTCGCGTCAACAACATCGACGCCCATTTCCTGAGCGCGTTTGATCTTCTTCTGAGAAATATCAGAAACGATAACGCGAGCGCCAAACGCTTTGGCTACCTGTGCGTTGACCAAGCCCATGGTGCCGCCGCCGATAACGACAACATCCTGCATCGGCTTTACGCCAACCTTATGGATACCCTGCACAACGGTGGAAACCGGTTCCAAGAAGCCAGCTTCTGCTGCGGGGATGTCATTGTTGATCGGAACGATCAACTTCTGATCCATTACAACGTAATCAGCAAAGCGTTTGAAACCACCGTAGTAGCCATCCGGGCCAGGGCCGCCGTGAGGAATGTTCTGGCAGTCGCCGGTGTGGCCTTGACGGCAGGAATCACACATGCCGCAGAACGGATGCATGGTCGCTACCTGCATGCCAATTTTGAAGTTGTCATACACCTCATCGCCCATGGCAACGATGTTACCGGCACATTCGTGGCCGGAAGCCATCGGGAAGCCTTGGTGGTCACGCAGACCCAACCACTGCTGATAGTCGGTGGTACAAATGTTGTTTGCTACCAATTTGACAACGATATCCGTCGGCCCTACTTCGGGGAACGGCATCTCGTGCATCTCGGCAACATGTCCTTTGACGATAACGCCAAAATGAATTTTGTCAGGAAGCATGGGTATAACCCTCCTTAAAGAATTGAATTTTCTATTGTACAGTCAGTGTTGATAATCACACACGATTGCACTGATTGAACAATTTCATGTAATGAACCAGCTTGGCTTTGTATCCCTCGGCCAGCAATTCATACATCTGCATGCCATGATTCGGTTCTTCTTCGATGACAGCAGCAGCGCCGGCTTTATACAGGTCGGTCGCCAGGTTTACCTTGCTGATACCTTCGCGGGTCGCCTTCGCCAGGTTTTCATCGCCCGTGCCGGAACCGCCATGCAGTACCAACGGCACCTTAACAGCATCAAAGATCTGATGCAGACGATCGAAATCCAGGTACGGGGTGCCTTTGTATTCGCCATGGGCAGTACCGATCGCAACGGCCAGCATATCGATGCCGGTCTTGTCGCAATAATCTTTTGCCTGTGCCGGATCCGTCAAAGCAGCGTCACGGTCCACAGCATACTGCAAGCCCTGGCCTACATGGCCCAATTCCGCTTCAACGCTGACGCCAACCGCATGAGCAACCTTTACCAATTCGGCCACTTCGGCGACGTTTTCTTCGTACGGCAACGTAGAGCGGTCTACCATGATAGAGGTAAAGCCAGCTTGGATCGCTGCGACTGCATGTTCATACTTTGCACCATGATCCAGGTTGATCGCGATTGGCACATCCGCTTCCTTTGCCAGAGCGCCTACCATATGGCCAAAGAAATTGATGTCACAGTTTGAAGAGTAGCCCACGTCCAAAATCATGGGAGCTCTGTTTTCCACAGCAGCGGAGATAGCCGCACGGGCCGTATCTTCGTTGTGGATGTTCGGAGCCGTAACACCGTAACCGCCTTCGCGGGCCGCGTTGAGGATTTGCGCCATAGATACTAACATTCGTTTTTCCTCCTTATAAAGAAGATGTATTAACAAACCGCTTTTGCGGATTGTTTTCTAATAATGAATCCTTAGATATATTGTATAACGAGAAGCCGCCCTATGCAAGCGCCGAATTTCTGCGCCCCGGCCAGCCCCATTTGCCCGTATTCGAGCCAGAAACAACATAAAAAATGGAGTGTAAAAGCCAACAACCGGCTTTGAAATATCACACTGTGCTTACGAAAATATTTTATAGCAATCCTTCTAACAATGCAAGGGGCATATTTCTTTTCCGTTTGTAGGAAAGCAATAAAAAAACTCAAATAGATCACGCTATTTGAGTAAAGAGGGAAAGTGCTCCCGCAAGGCATCCTCCAAAGAAAACGGCTTTTGTTCCGGCAAGGCCTGAAAATATACATGTATACCCTGTTCTTGCAGAGAATGCAGGCACTCCGCATCTGCCTCGGATAAAAACACCGTAGGATACACCTGTATTCTCCCTTCCCGGCGCCCCAGGCCCGCTACCTGCAAATCTTTGACGGGCACACCGGTCTGAATTGCGGTCTGTGCATGGGCAATGTCCTTAAAGATCAAAAGCACCCTTCCCTTTTGCGCAGATAAAAAACCCGCTACCTCTTCTGCCGTCAGCACTTCCAGCGTTGTTCCCTTTGGCATCGCCATTTTGAACAACCCGATGAGCATAGCGTCTTGCGCCACCTCATCATCGACAATACAAATCGAATTTGCCTGGGTTTGCTTTGTCCATTTTACCAGCACCTGGCCATGCACCAAACGGCTGTCCACTCTCGCCAAGACCAATTCAGCCAAAACCACACCCCCTTACAAATTCATGATTTATCATAATCCAAAGCATTGGCACTGTCAATCTTCCCGATACCTATGCTATACTTTATTTATATACTGGAGAGGCTATGCCGCTCATTTTCTTTGTTTTTTTATTTCATATCACTTTGCAGGAGGTAAGCTATGCAGTCTACTCAAATCATGGCCATGTACGGGACCGACGGATTCGATATGGTACAGCGTTTGTTAGAGCAAATGGACGCCGTTTCCCATCTACCGCAGGACAAGCATGCATCCATTGCCATCAAACCCAACCTAGTCGTGGCACACACAGCGGATACAGGTGCCACCACCCATCCAGAGATCATTGAAGGCATCATCTGCTATCTGCAAGCGCAGGGTTATGATAATCTTTCCATCATAGAGTCCTCTTGGGTAGGAGACCAAACCATGCGCGCCTATGAGGTATGCGGATACAATGCGCTATCCAAGAGGCGCGGCGTGCCTCTGTACGATATGAAAAAAGAGCCCGGCGTGCAGGTGCAAACCCATGGCATATCGTTGTCCGTATGTAAGCGGGCCTTGGAAGCGGACGCCATCATCAACGTACCTGTCCTCAAGGCGCACTGCCAAACGGCGCTGACCTGCGCGCTGAAAAACCTAAAAGGGCTTGTGCCGGATAAAGAAAAAAGGCGGTATCATCAACTTGGCATCCATCAGCCCGTAGCACTGCTCAATACCGTGCTGCGGCCGGCATTCACCATCGTGGATGGGCTTTGCGGGGATTTGACCTTCGAAGAAGGCGGCAACCCCGTTCCAATGCAGCGTCTGCTTGCAGGATTGGATTCCGTTTTGATCGACAGCTATGCTGCCCAGCTGCTCGGCTATGACCCGGATGAAATTGAAATGCTGCCCATGGCACGCGACTATGGTGTTGGCGCTTATTTTGAAGATGAATCTCAGTTGATAGAGCTGAACAGCCCGGCCGACCTTCCTCAAAAATATACCCCTTCCCGACGGGCCAACATGCTGGCACGGCGTGTGGATGCAAAAAATGCCTGTTCCGCTTGCTATGGTAGCCTAATCTTCGCTTTGAATCGACTGGATGAGCTGGGAGAATTGCCTCGCGAAACGCTGCATATCGGCCAGGGCTACCAGGGCATAGAGGGGGATGGCATCGGCATTGGACGCTGCTGCGCAGGGTTTTCACGCTGCTTAAAAGGCTGTCCTCCGCAAGCCAAGGATATTGTCGATTTTTTGCAGAAGTAGTCCCATGAGCCGTATCAAACAAAACCTCGCCCTGTTGTTTGCGATCTGCTGCGTATCCTTTGCAGGGCCGCTGATCAAAGTGGCCTTGCTGCTAGCCATGCCGCCTGTGGCCGTTGCCTTTTTTCGTCTCTTTTTCTCAACGGCGCTTTTGTCCGTTCCCAACGCACGCCAGCATGGCTTTGCCCTATACAAAACGCTCAGCAAAAAGGAGGTAGGCCTGCTGGTCGCTTCCGGATTATGCTTGGCCCTGCATTTTTTCTGCTGGATCTCTTCTTTATCCATCATCAGCACCTTTGCCTCTACTGTCATTGTGTGCACACAGCCTTTATTCGTAATGGTCGGTGCGTTCCTCTTTTTTCGGGAAGTTCCCTCCTCTCGGGCGCTGCCCGGTGTTGTGCTGTGCGTAGCGGGCACCGTTATCATTGCGCTGGCCGGAGGCATGGACAGCGGCACGATCTGGGGCAGCGTATTGGCGCTATTGGGCGCATTGTTCTCCTCTTGCTATTTTCTTTGCAATAAAGCGCTCCGCCATACCCTGCCGTTGACTCCGCATACCTTTGCTGTTTACGGCATCTGCGCAGTGTGCCTATTGCTGCTTAGTTTCTTTTTAAGAAGCCCTCTGCTCACCTTCCCATGGCAAGGATATGCCATCTGCTTTGCGCTGGCAGTCCTATGCACTTTGGGTGGGCACAGCGTGCTCAACTGGGCGCTCAAATATTTTAAAGCGGGTGTTGTATCCGTCGCTATGCTCGGAGAGCCTCTGGGCGCTGCGCTTTGGGCCTTTCTGCTATTTGGAGAGCAGCCTGGTTTAACGGTGTTGCTCGGCGGCCTTGTGATTCTGGCAGGGGTAGTTTGGTTCGCAGTATTTGAACAAAAGGAACCCTCTGCTACAGACAGTTGATCGAGAATTAGACATGCCCGGCCCGGATACAATAACGTAAGCTATATTTGCGTCTTCGGCCGCAACACGCTATACTGCAAACAACTCCCCTTGAAAGGAGGCTGACCGCCTGAATGCAGGAACGCAAGCGAATATTTGTCGATACCCCTTTTTTAAAGGCCGCAGAGCTTCCTTTGTTGATGCTGATTACCGTCGTCGTTGTGGCGCTTTGTTATGTGCTGGCCTCTTATGTCATGCCGTTGCTGCTAGCCATCCTCATTTCTACAGCCATGGAGCCTCTTGTACGCATGCTTTCCGGCACCAATCGATCCGGCGAAAAGGTACGTGGCGGGCTTCCTAGAAAAGTTGCTGTGCTTTTGGTAATGCTGATCGTGTTTACGCTGCTGATCACGGTGGGATTCTTTATCATTCAAGGGGTTGTATCAGAGCTTATCTCGTTAGCGGAATCCCTGCCAGCCAAGATTCCACAATGGATGGAAAGCCTAGATCAGCTAGGTCAACAAATTTCCGCTCAGTTTCCCATCATTTCTACGGAAAACTTGGCCTCTATCATACAAAGCCTCAGCGGACATTTGACAGAAAGCATCACTACGATAGCTGCTTCTGCCGTTTCGTTTGTTACGCAAATGCCAGCCATCATTCTGTTCATCGTATTTACCATTATGTCTACATACTTTTTTTCCGTGTCTCGCTTTAGCATTATGCGGAATCTAAAGCGGCAGCTGCCACAGAGCTGGCAGGAAACGGCGCAGCATCTATATGGTACGCTGGCCAAGGCGTTGTTTGGCTGGCTCAAGGCGCAATTTATCATTCTCTGCTGTATGTTTTTGGTTATGTTCATCGGATTTACCATCTTGAACGTTCACTATGCTCTATTGATTGCGCTTGGCATTGCCGTGATGGATGCGCTTCCCATCCTAGGCTCCGGCCTTGTCATGATTCCTTGGATCGGTTACCAGCTGTTTTTCGGCTCCTTACCGATGGGCATAGGGCTTGCCCTGATCTATGTGCTGCTTATCTTTACCCGTCAAAGCATCGAGCCGCGGGTGGTAGGGGGGCAGTTCGGCCTGCCGCCGTTATGGACGATGTGCGCCATGTATGCCGGTTTTCGCCTGTTTGGATTCATCGGCCTCTTCCTTGGCCCTTTAACTTTGCTTTTGATGTATAACGTAGCAAAAATGTATCTGCAAAAGCGTACCTACCGAGAAGTGCTGGCGGACGTTGCGG
>UREB01000117.1 GCA_900546685.1 uncultured Eubacteriales bacterium
CAGGCAAGGTGATCAACGCAATGATCTCAATACTCTGCCGTACCGCCTGGCCAAACTCGTTCTTTTTCCGCTTGGCTACGATACGGCTCAGCCTGCTGAATGTGATAGTGGTGATTGGAACGATCAAGATGCCCAGCGCCGTTGTAACCAGCGAGTAAGATTTGCTGAGCGCTGTTACAACGCCAACCCCCAACGAAGAACCTATCATGCGGTCGATTTGATGGTTGATCTCGTCAAACGCCATACTAATCAGCGCCGGTATGGCTAGAATGAAGGTCCTGCGAATCTTGGGCTCTCGTATCGTGAGATACGGCCGATAGCGAAAATGTCCCCGCAAAAAGGGCAGCAGAATGATGGTTTGCATAACGCCCGTAACGGATACTGCAATCCCCACCATGCGTATATCCCGGAACATAACGATGGCGGTAATCAAGCAGGCAGACAGAATAAAGCCCAGCAGCTGTTCGGGAATGAATTTTTCCCGAGCATTCAGCAGATTGCACAGCACGCCGGTTACCGCGTAAAATGCCAAGGATGGGTACATCATTCTTGTCAGCTGTATTGTAAGCTCTACCCCTACCTCAGCACGGTAGATGAGCGAGCAAATGGCGGGTGCAAACAAATATGCCAACAACGAGCCAATCAAACCCGCCACAAAATACAGCGTAACTACCTGGCTGGCGTACCGATCCGCAGCCAGTTGACCCTCCCTCAGCCTTGTTTTTGTATAAATCGGAATAAAAGTGGAGGCGATACCTGCGCTGAACAGCAGCGTCATGATGCTGAATATGCCGTAGGCCGTAACAAAAGCGTCGCTTTCTACACCACGGCCAAAATAGGCGGCCATGACCATCTCGCGTACAAAGCCCAACAGCTTACTGGCCGCGATGATCAGCGTGACCACCATCGTGGTTTTTAGCGCATGCTGCGATGCCTTTGTCGATTTATGCGTGGTATGGCGCACCGATCCGCGGACCTGACGGCCGTGCGCCGGCATCTGCCTTTTTTGTGTGTGCCGAGGTCTCTGCCCTTGATTCCGCAGCTCGCTTCTGGGCACAAACCTCGTCTGCTCCGTATTTGGCAACCTAACACCCCCATACACAATTTGTATGCATGTATCGTTTTCATCATTGATTCTATTTTCTGCCAGAATCTATATTATATCCTAAACAGGATATAAAAGTAAATGCGGACGGTCTCGCTCTTTCCCTGAAATAAAAAAAGAGAAAGCCAATTGGCTTTCTCTTTTTCTCAATAGGCACGCGCCCAGTAAATCATTTTTTTCGCAGGTTTTCCGCAGCATGCACACACATGCCCTTCTGCCTGGTTCTGAAGCTCAAACGGCATGCAACGCGTCGTAATGCCATATTCGTCCTTGACATGCTCTTCGCAGGCACGCTCTCCACACCAGGGCGAAAGCGCAAAGCCCTTTTTGGTATCCACAGCTTCCCGTACCTCTTCCATCGTAGATGCTTGGAAAATATGCGCATCCCGATGCTCAGTGGCCATGTGCAGCATGGTTTTATGAATATCCTCTAAAAGCGTCTGAATGGATTGCTCTAAGCCCTCCATGGGGGTTGCCGCTTTTTCATGCGTATCCCGCCGCGCCAGCATCACCTGGCCGTTTTCAATGTCCCGCGGTCCTACTTCCAGCCGGACGGGAACGCCGCGCATTTCCCATTCATTGAACTTCCAACCCGGAGACTGGTCCCTGTCATCCAGCTCTACGCGCAGGCCCGCCGCCTTTAATGCATCGTATAGTTCGTTGGCCTTTTCCAACACGCCTTCCTTGTGCATTGCAACCGGTACGATCACGACCTGCACTGGTGCAATTTTAGGCGGCAGCTTTAAGCCACGGTCATCCCCGTGTACCATGATCAAGCCGCCGATCATGCGCGTGCTAACGCCCCAGCTGGTCTGCCAAGCGTATTTTTGCTGCCCATCCTTATCCAAAAACTGAATATCGAACACCTTGGCAAAGTGCTGGCCCAGATTGTGGCTGGTTCCCATCTGTAAGGCCTGGCCATCGTGCATAATGGCTTCCATCGTGTAGGTATCCTGTGCACCCGCAAATTTTTCCTTTTCTGTCTTTTGCCCCGTCAACACCGGAATGGCCAACACATTATAGGCAAAGTCCCTATATACTTCCAGCATCTGCATGGTTTCCTTCTGCGCATCTTCATAGGTAGCATGAACAGTATGCCCTTCCTGCCATAAAAATTCACTGGTCCTCAAAAACGGCCGAGTACTCTTTTCCCAGCGCACAACATTGCACCACTGGTTGAGCAACAGCGGCAGATCCCGATAAGACTGCACCCATTTGGCATACATCGAGCAAATGATAGTTTCGCTGGTCGGGCGAACGACCAGGGGCTCTGTCAACTCTTCGTGGCCGCCCTTTGTTACCCAGGCAACCTCCGGCGCAAATCCTTCAACATGTTCCGCTTCCTTTTTCAATAGGCTTTCGGGGATAAACAGCGGAAAATATGCATTTTTATGCCCCGTTGCCTTAAACCTATCGTCGAGCTCCTTTTGGATTAGCTCCCAAATGCCATAGCCGTACGGACGGATGACCATACATCCTTTTACCTCAGAATAATCCATCAGCTCAGCCCGTACCACAACGTCTGTATACCATCTGGAAAAATTCTCGTCCATCGGCGTAATTGCCTGTACAAATGCCCCTTGTTGCTTTTTCCCTGCCATTGATCTTCCTCCTCCAAACAAATTTTCGCAGGCGGGCATAAAAAAAGCCCTTCGCCTGCAACTTTTCTGCAAGGACGAAAGACATGCTTCCGTGGTACCACCTTACTTGGCAAATATACTTGCCCACTCATTGTGCCGATAACGCCCGGCAAACGGCGGCTTTCACCGCAAAGCTCGCAAGGTGGGAACCGTTTTCCCGGCATACCCGCTTTACAGCCTAAGAACGGGCTCTCTGCTACGCCGTACAAAACGTGGCCTTGGTCGTCGCTTGATTGTCTGCATTATACCGCCTTTTTCTCCCAGTTGCAAGCCCGGCCTTGACAAGCCTTCCCCTTTGCCCCTATACTATAAAAAAATTAAATAGTACCGCTGGGGGTGCCGCAAGGCTGAGAGGGCGTATCTGCCCGACCCTTGGAACCTGTCTGGATCATGCCAACGGAGGGAAGCGGCGCGCATATGTTTGTTATGCCAGCGTTTCCCGCAACAATGTTGCGGGTTTTTTCATGGGGAGCGGTCAAAAGGAGTTGTTTGGTTTATGTGGTTTTCTACGTTTTTGGAAAACTTAGTGGCCCTGCCCGTCTGGGCCTGGGTCGTGTGGGCGCTCGTCGTCGTTTGTGCCGTGGTGTTTTTTGCATTAAGAAAGCGTTCCGGCGCAGCATTGCCCATTGTCGTTGTATTGCTGCTGGCGCTGGCGGTGCTATTTGCTTTTGCACTGCCTACGATTGAGCCGGAAGAAGGGGCTTCCACAGCCGCAGCCTTTTTGTATTCCCCTATATTTTGGTCCATTCTTGTCGCAATTCTCGGCGTCGTTTGTATTGTTTTGCTGCTTCGGCGGCAAAAATGGACGATTCAAATGCTGTCTACCGGCGCTTTGTGTGTTGCATTGGCATTTGTGCTGTCCTGCCTTACCTTGTACCGTATGCCAAACGGCGGCAGCATAACGCCCGCATCCATGCTACCCATCCTGGTCTTTGCCTGGATCTATGGGCCCATCCCCGGCATTGCCGCCGGTACGATGGATGGTATCATGCAGCTAGTGCAGGGGGCCTACGTAATTCATCCCATGCAATTTTTGCTGGATTATATTCTCCCCTTTGCCGTTCTGGGCATCGCAGGCCTATTCCGAAAGGATAACCAACTTCCTTTGGGCATTGTGCTGGGCTCTGCAGCTCGGTTTATCATCCATGTTTTATCCGGCGTCATTTATTTTGCCTCCTCTGCCCCTGCAGGGCAAAGCCCACTGCTTTACTCTTTGGGATACAACGCCACCTATCTTGTGCCCGAACTCATCATCTGCCTGGCCATTGTTTTGGTTCCCCGTATGAAGCACGCTTTGATTCGCATCAAGCATGAGGCAAAGATTGCTTAAAAAAGCCTTGGCCCTGCAAGAAAATTCTTCGCAGGGCCTTTTTGTTTTAAAGTCATTGCATAGACAAAATAGCCTGCCCACAAAATTCGTTATTTTTTTTTGCAAATCCTTCAATCGTTGCAGTTTCGTTTGGAGATTCGGACGTTTACATAGCTTAGACAGCAGCGGCGTTCCCTCTATATAGCCGATAAGAATGTTTTCAATAAACCGTCCGTCTCGAGGCGCGATATTTCCCAGCAGTCTGGAGTGGAAATAGGGTTCTAAGCAATCAAATAAATCGCTGCCCTGCAAGCGCCATCCCAATTCGCTGCCATAATAGGCCAAATCTAAATACCGTTCCAGTGCCTCTGCGGCTTTTTCTTCTTTTCCATTTTGCAGGAACATCTGGCATCCTACCATATAAATGGGAATGAATTTGCTTGGGTGCATCGTATCCGCCCCCAACGCCTGCCCCAAAGTTAAGATGCGTTGATAAAATTGCTCCGCCTTTAGAGGTTCATCCAAATAGGCAGCCAATAGATCCGGCGAAGCATCCAAAATACCCATCAAATTTTCATACATATATTGCTGAAGCAGCTCGCGGACGCGCTGCCTATCCCCTTCCGCAAAATATGCCTTGGCCAATAATATTTCTGTCTGCATAGGCATTTCCACAATATCCCCCAATAGCTCTATGGCCTACTTTGGCTGATCCGCCGCCAAATGACAAAATGCCTGCAACTGCAACGCTTGTCTGGATAAAACCGTATCCTCGCTGCCCTTTTCCACCCGTTTGAGTACTGACAGCGCTTCCAAATACACGGTTTTTGCCCTTTGCTGATCGCTTTGAAGGTCTGCATGGTTGATCCACAAAAGCGCTATATAAAATTGAAGCACCCAGCAAGAAAAATACTGTTTTAGCAGCGCACGGCTTTTTTGATATACTTGTTCAACGGTTGGCTAACAAATTCCGCCGATAGCTTTGCATACAGCGCCTGCACCTCCTCCCGTGATAGCTGCGGTTCGTAGCCTAGCAGCTCGTCTACTGTGCAGTCAAAAAAAGAAGCCAGCACTGGCAGCAATTCAATGTCCGGATAGCTCTGCCCGTTTCCCTTAGTTAAAGATATTGTTGGGTATCTCAAGATGTGTCATTCGATTTTGCCGATAAAGCGGTAGAAGATTTCCACTTCCTGTTCCCGGCTTCCGTCCTCACTTTTGACCGCTTCATGGACAACGATTTTTTCAATCAGCGTATTCAGAAGTTCAGCCGTCAATTCTGTGGGATTGACATACTGTTTCATCAGACCTATCCACTTTTCAGCGTCAACCGCTGTCTGGGCGGCGGCCTCCATCGCTTCGTGAAGCCGTTCAATTTTTGCGTCCAATTCTCGCTGTTCGCCCTGATACTTTTCGGACAGCATATTGAAATTGTATTCTGTAATGCGTCCGGCAGACCAGTCCTCATACATTTTTGCAAACAGGGTGTCTACTTCTGCTTTGCGCTTTTCCGCCTTTTTCAGTTCGGCTGTCTGCCGCTTCCTTGCAGTATTGCGTTCCTTGTCGCTGGCGTTAAGTAGCCGTTTCAGAAGTTTGTCCCCATCCTGCTGTGCCAGCACAGACCAGTATTGCAGACGGGAAAGGACATAGGCGTAAAGCACATCATAGCGGATATAGTGCATGGAGCATTGGCGTG
>UREB01000118.1 GCA_900546685.1 uncultured Eubacteriales bacterium
AATAGAAGATTGAGTAATGCGCAAAAGGATTTAAAATCCCGGGTTGGCAACAGCGTGCGGGTTCAAGTCCCGCTTCCGGCGCCATGTCGGAACGAGTTACGCTCGTTCCGATTTTTTATTTAGAAAAAATCAGCTGCCCGCGCCACTGTTCCTCCTCTTCCGCAAAAGGCTTGCTCGGTTGTAAACGCTGTCGCGACGGCTCTCTTTCGCTACCAACTTTTTGTGGGTTCGAGTCTATTTCAAAACTTTTCGCAGACATCTTTTTTGCTATCTCTTTACACGTCGCGGCGAGCCTTTTTGGTTCGCCACAATTTTACCTGAAAACTGTACAGGCTACCGTTCCTTCCCGAAAATGTACTGCTGGATATGCGTTTTGTCAACGCTTCCTACGTTGGAGCAAAGCGGCCTTTGCTCTGATTCATTTTTTTATAAAACGGAGGAAAGTGCGTGCCCTTTCTCCGCCTCTTTTGATAAGCCGCTCTCACGTTGCCTATGTTTGCAAACGCGCTTTTAGCATCTTGCCAACTCACTTCTAGAACGGTTTGGCAACTTATGCGCTGGGTAAATCCCGATTGTAGGGGGCATGAACTCACTTTATAATGATGGTGGAGGGGATGGCATGAAAATTCAAAAAGTATGGGCCGTATATTATAGCGCAACAGGCTGTACAGCGCAGGCCGTAGAAACGCTGGCTAAGGCGTTGGCGGATACGCTGCGGGTTCCTTGGCAAAAAGATGAGTTTACCACTCCGGATCAAAGAAATACCGTGCGGTACTTTGCCCCGGAGGAGATCGTGGTCTTTGGCATGCCTGTGTATGCAGGAAGGCTGCCAAATAAACTGCTGCCCTTTGTACAGGAGGGTTTTTGCGGGCAAGGTGCGCTGGCCGTACCAATTGTAACATTTGGAAACCGCAGCTTTGACGATGCGCTCAAAGAATTGTGCGAGACATTGCAAACCAATGGATTTCATACCGTGGCTGCCGCTGCAATCGTAGCGCAGCATGCCTTTGCTACAGCTCTGGCCGCAGGACGACCGAATGATGCGGATCTGCAAAGAATTCGTGTCTTTGCACATGCCCTTGCCATAGACATTGAAAGATGCCCAAAGCCCACGCGGCCGATTTCGGTGCCGGGGCGCTCGCCCATCGGCCCCTATTATACGCCGCTGGGTGTGGATGGAAAACCCGCTAAGTTTCTAAAGGCCAAGCCCAAAACGAACCAAGCGCGTTGCCTTGGCTGTGGGCTGTGCGCTGCCGTGTGCCCGATGGGAGCTATCAGCCGGCAGGACCCCGCCGTGGTAAAGGGCGTTTGCATCAAGTGCCAGGCGTGTATCACTCGGTGTCCGCAGCGGGCGAAATACTTTGACGATGAAGCATTTTTATCGCATAAGGCGCAGCTGGAGCAGACGCAGGCACAGCGCAAAGAATCTTGCTTTTTCCCTCTTGCAAAAGAGAAAGGCATAGAGGAAGAAACTAGTTGAAAATTCAATCTTGTCTTTTGAAAGCAAATCACTATAATGGTCATGTGGGCTGCCGCCAAGGGAGGAAAATGGGGAGAATGGGAGAGGGAAGCTCTTTATTTTTCGCCCGGCAAGTTTGGCAGACGGTAAGGGGAAAGCTTCCATGAAAAGAACGTATGAGATGGATATGTGCAACGGCCCGCTGTTTAGCAAAATTCTGCTGTTTGCACTTCCGCTGATGTGCTCTGGCATTTTGCAGCTGCTGTTCAACGCAGCGGACATCATCGTTGTTGGCCGGTATACTGGCAGCGATGCTTTGGCGGCCGTAGGCTCTACGACCTCTTTGATCAATCTTTTGGTCAATCTGTTCATCGGTATCTCCGTAGGCGCCAACGTTATGATCGCCCGCAGCTATGGGGCGGGGGATGCCGACGGTGTGCATAAAGGGGTACATACGGCCATATTGTCTGCGGCGGTTTCCGGCCTGGCGATGATCTTCATCGGCATTTTGCTGTCGCGGCCTATGTTGGAATGGATGGGAACGCCGGCCAATATCATCGACCAGGCAACCCTGTATATCCGCATCTTTTTCCTGGGCATGCCGGCCCTTCTGTTATACAATTTCGGAGCGGCTATTTTGCGTGCGGTGGGCGATACTAGGCGGCCGCTGTATTTTCTTATCATCGCAGGGGTCGTCAACGTTCTTTTCAATTTGTTTTTCGTGATTGTATTCCATATGGGGGTGGCGGGCGTTGCGATCGCAACGGTCATATCCCAGTATATCTCTGCGACGCTGATTCTGATTTGCCTTACGAACAACGAAGGCGTATGCCGCTTGATGCCAAAAGAGCTGCGCATCCATAAAGAGCAGTTGGCGGAAATACTGCGCATTGGCTTGCCTGCGGGCTTGCAAGGGGTTATCTTTAACATTTCCAATGTATTGATCCAGTCCTCTGTCAATAGCTTTGGCTCGGTGGTTGTGGCGGGCAATACGGCGGCCAGCAACATTGAAGGATTTGTCTATACCTCGATGAACGCCGTCTATCAGACTTCGCTGAGCTTTACCAGCCAAAACATGGGCGCGCATAATTATAAGCGTATCGATAAGGTGCTCTTAGAGTGCTTGGCGCTGGTCTCTGCCATAGGGCTTATCATGGGCATCGGCGCTTATCTATTGGGGCATCAGCTTCTTTCGATCTATACCACCGAAGCAGAAGTGGTGGCCTTTGGGCTGCAGCGCATGGTCCTGGTCTGTGTGCCGTATTTTTTGTGCGGCATCATGGATGTATTGGCGGGCAGTATTCGCGGGCTTGGGTATTCCATCCTGCCGATGGTGGTATCGCTTACCGGAGCGTGCTTGTTCCGGATCGTTTGGATCTATACCATTTTCCAATGGCAGCATACTCAATTTAGCCTATATATTTCGTATCCTATTTCGTGGTTCTTGACGCTCGGTGCACACCTTATCTGCTATTTTATTGTACGGAAAAAGGTATTTAGGCAAGCGCCGCTTGCAGAGCAGGCCGAGCAAACATCCCATGCATAAACAACAGCAAGGCCCTTTCCAGCGAAAGGGCTTTTTTGTACATGTTTACGGGAATAGAAGGGCCGCCAAAGTTATGACATGATTTGCGTGTATAATTGCCTACACAATCAGCATCGCGGCATACACTGTACAGGCCGGCGATCCGAAATGAAAAAGGAAGGGATAGAGCATGAAACCGTTGAAGGTGGCCATTGGATTTGCCACAGGCCGGAAAGGATTTCAAGATGTGCTGAAATCCTATGTTTACCATTTGAAGGAATCCGAGCTGCTAAGACGGCAGGATATAGAGCTGCACCTATTTGTGGCGTATGACCTTGGATATAACCACACCACCGTGGAAGATTATACGCAGCTGGAGCCATCAGTAGCAAACGCGTTTGAAACGTGCACGTTTTTGGGAAAGGACGATATTTTGCATATGGCCCGGGCCCTTTGCGATAAGGGAGTGATTGAAAAAGAAGAAGTGCCCATTTGCTTTGGCAATGGGTATGCGGCCCAGCGCAATGCGGTGCTGTACAGCGCCATGACACAAAAAATGGATCAGCTGTTGTTTTTGGATGACGATGAATATCCCCTTGCGGTTACGGAATCCAAAAACTATCTGCTGTGGAGCGGTCAGCACGTTTTGGAATCGCACATTGAATACCTGCGCAATGCGGATATGACAAACGGCTATCATTGTGGGTATATTTCGCCCATTCCGTATTTGGAATTTGACCATATCCTTTCAGAACAGGATTTTAGGGCTTTTATTCTGGCGCTGAGCAATGATGTGCTCAACTGGGACAGCATCAAAGCCATCATGCAGGCGGGCGGCATTACCTATGCGGATAAAACCATCTTGATGGAACAACAGGCCGCCGCAGCGGAAGAGGTACACGGTGCGAAATTCATCACGGGCGGCAACTTGGGCATCAATTTAACCGTACCGGAGCGCGTGCAGGTATTTTACAATCCGCCGGGCGCACGGGGCGAGGATACCTTCTTAAGCACGAGCTTAACGGATGTAAACGTAAAATACATCCCAACCTATACATTCCATGATGGCTTCGGCCAGTACGGTCGCCTGCTCGACGGCGTGCTGCCCAATAAGCTGCAGCCCATAGACGCCAGCTCGGAAGAGGTCGTTACCCGTTTTTATAGGGCCTGTGTGGGATGGGTGCGCTATAAGCCTTTATACACATATTTGACGCAGCGTGCAGCGTTTGACGAGGTAATGCAGAATATGCAGGCGCAGCTAACAGCTGTGGTGCCCAAAATTTGCAGCTATTTCAACCGCCGAGAGTTTGCAGACGTTTTGCGTGAGTTTGAGGCGTACCGGATGAAGGTGCATCTTCATGAAAAAGAGTTTGCGAGCTGTAAGCGCATTTGGGAGAAGATAAAAACCTCTCTGAGATAAAGACAGCGCCGGCTTTGCCCGGCGTTGTATTTTTTTCCAGCTACAACAAAAAATACTAGCGTGTCCAGTGCTTTTTTCGGCAACACTTAACAGTGCTGTGAAACATGAAAAAAGAGTAGAGATCTGCCTGTACTGGCAGGAAAAACAGAATCATTGGGCAGATGAGATGGCCCAGGCGTTTGAAAAAGGGAAGGACAAAACCTATGCGCGCTGCGGCAAACAGATGCGATTGCAGCTGACCCTGGCGCAAAAGGACGTGGAGCCGGCGTTTAGAAAATTGGCGCGCGCCTTTGTGCGCAAAGAGCAGCCCACGCTGGTACTCTCGCTGGTGCAAAAGCAGCTCCCTCAGCTGTCGATGGAGGAGCAGTCTTTTGTGGCGGAATTTGCAGAGGCGTTGGCAAAGCAGCAGGGCATGAATGCGGAAAACGATATCTATGTACGCCGTTTGGCACACCTTATGCAGGCTTGCATGGTAGACGGAAGCCTGCATTTGGAAGGCTTTGCCCGGTTTCGTTTGGCAGACCTACGTAGAAGATGGCAAAAGTGCATCGAGCGCGTTGTGTCGATGGCGGTGCTCAGGTACGATTGGGCACAGCAGTTAGATGCTTGGCGTATTCAGATCAGCCAGAGCACAAGCCGGTGCAGATTGGTGCGCGTACATAAAAATTTGAAAGGGCAGTTTGTGTTGGAAATACAGGGCTACCAAGGCGAACCGCCCGGCTTGCCAGAAGAGCAGCCGGCCGAAGAGGCGCTTTTGAGCATGCTCTTATCTTGGGCGCCGGAATGCATTGAAATTCAGCTTGGGGAAAACCGGCAAGAAAGCTGGGTGTATGAGATCATAGAGCAGGTATTCGGCCCGCGCGTAAAGATACGGTGGTGCCAGCATTGACAAACCGCCCCGCCATGCTATAATGAAGAAAAATAGTTTGGCTGACCGGAAACATGCCGTCTATGGAAAAACGCCAAGAGAGGCGGGGGCGTGGCTGAAACCCCTGCTGCGAAAGAACAAAGACGGATACCATTCCGCGACAAACGCGTGCCGGCGTCATCCGGTAAACCAAGCGGCAGGCTGTATTCAGCTTGCAACAAGGGTGGAACCGCGGGTGATTATGCTCGTCCCTTTTTGGGGCGGGCTTTTTTGTAGCGAAAAAGGGGAAGGCCAAGATACAGAGGAGGAAAAGCGATGAAGGTAATTTTGCCGGACAACAGTGAACGGGTATTTGAAGAGATCGGA
>UREB01000119.1 GCA_900546685.1 uncultured Eubacteriales bacterium
TAGAAATGGGGCAGATGCCGGCGGCACAGGCCGCAGAGCCTGGGAAACAGCGGCATATCCATCTACAGGCCGGTGGGCAAACCTGGACCGCAGCCCTCGCAAACAACGCCAGCGCAGAGGCATTGTATGCTTTGCTTCAGGAGGGCGATCTTATCCTTTCGATGGAAGACTATGGCGGCTTTGAAAAGGTCGGAACATTGGATCGCAAACTGCCAACCAGCGACGAGCAGATTACCACAGAGCCTGGGGATCTGATCCTGTATCAAGGACAACAGCTTGCCCTGTACTATGATACCAATACCTGGGATTTTACAAGATTGGGAAAAATAGAAAATACAAGCAAACAAGCGCTGTTAGAGGCGCTGGGGCGGGGAAGCGTGACCGTTACGTTTTCACTTGCGGACCCTGCCTTATAACGCAGCATTGTAAAGAAAGGAAAGTATGCCATGAAATACAGAACCCATCCACGAACAGGGGATCTCATCAGCGAGATTGGCTTTGGCTCCAGCTATATATCCGAAGCCAACGAGAAACGGGGCGTAGCCGCTTTGGAACGCGCCTTTGAGGGAGGCGTCAATTATTATGACATGGCGGCCGCATCATCCCGATGCTTTCCATATTATGGAAAGGCCTTTGCAGGGATCAGGAATAAAATTTTCTATCAGATCCATTTTGGGGCGGATTATGCCACCGGCACATACGGATGGAGCACGAATGTCGATAAGATCCGACGCAGCGTCGAATGGCAGCTCCAATGCCTGAAAACAGACTACATCGATTATGGCTTTATCCATTGCCTGGATGAAGAGGAGGATTGGCGGGCCTATCAGAAAAGCGGCGCATTCTCCTATCTGATGCAATTAAAAGAGAAAGGAATTGTACGGCATATTGGCTTATCATCGCATACGCCGTCCACCATTCGGCGTGTGCTGGAGGAGGCGCCGGTAGATATGCTGATGTTTTCGATCAACCCGGCCTACGATTATCAAAAGGGAGAATATGCCCACGGCTCTGTAGAGGAGCGGCAGGAAATCTATCGTCGCTGCGAGACGAAGGGCATCGGCATTTCGGTGATGAAGCCCTTTTCGGGCGGGCAACTGCTTGATGCAGCGCTCTCGCCGTTTGGCAAGGCGCTAACGCCCTACCAATGCCTGCAATATGCCTTGGATCGGCCGGGCGTGTTGACCGTGCTGCCCGGTATGAGCAGCGCGGAGGATGTGGAACACATTTTGGGCTATTACGACGCCTCGGACCAGGCGCGGGATTATGCGGTTATCAGCACATTTACCCCTGCAGATGCAGCCGGTACATGCGTATACTGCAATCACTGCCAACCATGCCCCAAACAGATCGACATCGGGATCATCAATAAGTATTATGATCTTGCCAAACAGGGGGATACGATGGCCATCACCCATTATAAGACCTTGTCAACACGAGCGGACGCCTGCATTGCCTGCGGCCATTGCAACCGCCGATGTCCCTTTGGCGTAGATCAGATTTCCAGAATGAAGGAAATCGCAGCGTATTTTGCTGCCAAGTAGAGACGATGCAAACGGTACATAAAAAACCCTCTTAAGAGGGTTTTTTTAATGCGCTTATAACCTAAGCCCCTTTACATCCTTGATACGTGACAAAATGATATTACAGCTGCTACTGACCACGCCGGGCAGCGGATCGATGACATTGCGGATCAAAGCTTCCATCTCTTCGTTGGAGGATGCCACGGCATGCACATGCAGCTTATTTTGGCCCGTAACGCGGTAAATCTGGGTGATGGTTTGGTTTTGGGACAAAACTTCTGTGGCGTTTGATAAGGCGTCTGGCAATGTCTCGATCTCAAAATAGCAGGATACCGCGCCGCTGATTTTTTGTGGATTGATGATGGTGGTATATTCCTCGATGATACCGCGCCTCTCCAACGATTGTATGCGTGCCTTCACGGCAACGCGGGAAATGCCGACGCTTTCCCCAATATCGGAATAGGACATGCGGGCATTATGAATCAGCAACTGAACAATTTTTTGATCCAGCGCATCCAGACCGTCTAAAAACATAGCGCCTCCTCCTTCTACGTTGAGTCTATTATAGAGAACTTAACAAAGAATCGCAATCCGATGCTTGACGCAATGGAGTGAATTTCATACAATATTTACAAAAAGAAAGTTTTATCTTACGTTTAGAAAGGATGCGCGGGATGAAGGGAGATCTGACACAGGGCCCCGTTATGAAGACGATGCTTCGGTTTGCTGTACCGATGATTTTGGGCAATCTATTGCAGCAGTGCTATAACGTAGCGGATACCTTGATCGTAGGCCGCTTTTTGGGGGCAGACGCCTTGGCCGCAGTCGGATCCGCATTTACGCTGATGACCTTTCTGACCTCCGTTTTATTGGGCCTATGTATGGGAAGCGGCGCGGTATTTTCCATCCGATTTGGGCAAAGGGATACAGAGGGGCTCAAGGAGGGCATGTGTACCTCGTTTTTCCTGATTGCTGGCATAACCCTCGTGCTCAATGTCTTGGCGTTTATCGGTTTGGATTGGCTTCTTGTCTTTTTGCAGGTACCCCAGCAAATACAAGGGTTGATGCGCTCGTATCTGATTGTGATATTTTGCGGTATCTTCGCTACGTTTTTGTACAACTATTTTGCTTCGCTTTTAAGG
The DNA here is from genome assembly GCA_900546685.1 of uncultured Eubacteriales bacterium. Lineage (GTDB taxonomy): Bacteria > Bacillota > Clostridia > Christensenellales > QAND01 > UMGS1975. The sequence goes on from UREB01000119.1 coordinate 2,666, forward strand.
GCGGTCGGCAATTCCGCCGTACCGCTGGCATTTTTGGCCGTGTCTGCGCTGCTCAACATCGGGCTGGATCTTTGGTTTGTCCTAGGGCTTGGACGTGGGGTGGCCGGGGCGGCCGAGGCCACGGTAATCGCGCAAACAATTTCCGGCGTGGGCATTGCGGCGTACACAGGGCTCAAATATCCGCAGCTGCGCATACACAAGAGGCATCTGCGCATTCGATGGGCCTGTGTGCGGGAAATTGCCGGCTTTTCAGTGTTGACCTGCGCACAGCAATCCATCATGAATCTGGGGATTTTGATGGTACAGGGGCTGGTCAACAGCTTTGGCGCCACGGTGATGGCGGCTTTTGCTGCTGCGGTAAAAATCGATTCCTTTGCCTATATGCCTGTGCAAGATTTTGGCAATGCGTTTTCTACCTTTATTGCACAAAATTATGGCGCACAGAAACAAGACCGCATCCGGGCAGGGTTGAAAGGGGCCATTTGGACAGCGCTGGTGTTTTGTCTTTTGATTTCGGCCGCGATCTGGTTTTTGGCTCGCCCGCTGATGCTGTTGTTTGTGGATGCAGGGGAAACGGCCATCTTGTCCGAAGGCATTCGCTATTTGCACATAGAAGGGGCTTTTTACTGCGGCATTGGCTGTCTGTTTTTGCTCTATGGACTATACCGTGCGGTGGGCCGGCCCGGCATGTCGGTGGTACTTACCGTCATTTCGTTGGGTACGAGGGTAGCGTTGGCGTATATACTATCTGCGTTACCAAGCGTCGGCGTAGTAGGAATCTGGTGGTCGGTGCCAATCGGATGGTTTTTGGCGGATGCGGTCGGCCTTGTTTATTATTGGAAATGCAGAAAACGGCTATTGCGCTCTTCTTCAACAGAAAATATGGTAAAATGATGCAGAAAGTTTACGGCCCACTGGTTGAAGCATAGAGACTGTGTTGGTATAATCAGGAAAACTGCGAAAGGAGGCCGAACATATGAAGAAATTGATGCAGAGATTTCGGTTGCCGATCAGCATAGGCCTTGCTTTTTGCACCACGTTTACCTTGATTTTCGGGGGGATTGTATCCCTTGGCTCATCGGCCTATTCCTCAGGGAATATTCTGGCACTTTTGGTGTTTGCAGCGATCTCCTTGCTATTTTATAAAACGCTTCCCCTTATAAAAGAGCCAAGGCTTTGCATCCTTGGCGTTTGCACGGCGCTTATCTTTGCTGCCTTTTCTACCATCGGGCAGATGTATGGGGGTATCCTCCCTAAAACGCATAGTACCTTGCGATATGCCTGTGTGTTTTTCGGCCTATGGGCGCTGTTTTCCGGAATGTGCCTAGTGCTGTTTTCTGCCCTTTCTCGTAGGGAAGGGGGCCGGTGGCCTGGCGATAGGCTGCTGGGAAGGCTATATGCCATGCCCTATAAAAAACAGTTTGTATGGCTATATGGGCTGCTTTTGTTATGCTATGTGCCGGCATTTTTAGCCAATTATCCCGGCTTGTTGTCCTTTGACGGGCCTACGCAGATCTATCAACTTCTGCACGAGCATTTTTTGTCTGCCGCCAATCCATTGCTTGGCAATCTATTGATCGGCGGTTCCGTGTGGCTGGGGCACGCGATCTTTGGCAGCTACAACGCTGGCCTGGCGCTGTATTCTTGTTTGCAGGCCGCCTGCGTAACGGCGGTGTTTGCGTATACGCTGTGCTTTATGATCCGTCATTGCGTTCCAAGGCTGGCGGTGTTGATATCAGCATTGTTTTTTGCTTTCAATCCCTTTTTTCATGTGTTTGTTTTTACAACCATCAAAGAAAACCTATTCGGCGCGGCGCTTTTGATGCTGTTCTTATTTACTGTGGACTTGATTCTTTCGCCAGATAGGTTTTTTAAAAGCAAGGCTTTACAGGCTCGGTATATAGGGATGGCGCTGCTGATGTGTTTATTGCGCAATCAGGGCATCTTTTTGCTGGTTTTGATGATCCCGTTTGTGGTATGGGCTTGTCGAATCAAAAGAATCCGGCTGGCCGGGCTGTGCTTATCCGCGGTAGCCTTGTACTATGCGTTGACAGGGCCTTTGAGCGCCGTGCTGAATGTGCAGCATCCACAATATATAGACGCTTTTGGGGTTCCCATTCAGCAGGTAGCGCGCGTGATGAACCAAAGCCCGGAGAGCGTGACGGAGGAGCAAAAACGAATTTTGTATGAGATCATCCCGCCCGAAGCATTTGAGGATTACAATCCTTTAACAGCGGACGATGTAAAATCACAAGTCGTCTTGGAAAAGCTGGCTGAAAACCCGGGCCGGTATCTACGCGTGTATTTTGAGATTGGTCTGCAAAATCTACGAGCCTATATCGATGCATTCTTTACCATGTGCTATCCGTATATATCTCCTGGCGTGTATTGCTATTATCAACCTGAAGCGTACAAAAACTATCTTGAGTCTATCAATGTATTTAAAATTCACAGACAGAGCCTTTTCCCTGCGTACCAGTCCTTTTTAGAGACGATGATAGATGAAGGAAAAATGTATCGGTTGCCGGTGTTGTCTCTCTGTGTGGACCTGGCGTTTCCGGTGTGGAGCCTGTTGTTTGTAGGCGCCTATGCCGTGTATAAGCGTAGATACAGAATACTTGCCCCAATGGTGCTTTGGGTTGCATTCTGGCTGTCGCTGCTGCTAGGCCCCGTGGCGCTGAGCCGGTATGCCATGCCGATGATTATGGCGCTGCCCGCGATTTGGTCGCTGCTGTTTGTCAAGGGGGAACCCCTCCAAAGCAGTGCAAAGGAAGAAAAAAGCATACTAAAACAGCCCTGATTGGAAGGGCTGTTTTTTTGTTAGAACATGGATAACTGCTTCCCGCTGCTAGGCC
>UREB01000120.1 GCA_900546685.1 uncultured Eubacteriales bacterium
GGTGGCTTTGACCATCGGCTCCTCCATAAAATCGATCTCGGCAGCAGGCGGCAGGTTACTGGGGTTGTCTATGATCAGCTCCGTACCATCTGTCTTTGTCACATGATAAATAACGCTGGGGGCTGTTGTCACAATGGAAAGGTCAAATTCCCGCTCCAGGCGCTCTTGCACAATCTCCATGTGCAATAGCCCCAAAAAGCCGCAGCGGAAGCCAAAGCCTAGCGCTGCGCTCGTTTCCGCCTCAAAAGAGATGGAGGCGTCGTTGAGTTGCAGCTTTTCCAACGCATCCTTGAGATCCGGATAGTCCGCCCCATCCGCCGGATAGATCCCGCAAAATACCATGGGGGTCGCGCGTTTATAGCCCGGCAAGGGCTCGTCCGTGGGGCGCTCTGCGTCGGTAATGGTATCGCCCACGCGCGTATCCGCCACATTTTTGATGGAAGCGCCAATGTATCCTACCTCGCCGGCGCGCAATACCTCGCGGCTGCGCATCTGCGGTGCGAATACGCCCACCTCCGTCACATCGAACTCTTTTTTGCTGCCCATCATACGGATGCGCATGCCCGGCCTGCATTCGCCGTCAATGATGCGCACAAAGCTGATCGCGCCTTTATAGTTGTCGTAATAGCTGTCAAAGATCAATGCTTTGAGCGGTGCGTCAACATCTCCCTCCGGCGGCGGGATCAGCTCTGTAATCACCTCCAACACCTGGTCCACATTCAGCCCTGTCTTGGCGGAAATTTCCGGGCTCATCGAGGTATCCAATCCAATATCCTGTTCTATCTCGTGCTTCACCACCTCCGGCTGCGCACTCGGCAGATCCACCTTATTGATAACAGGCACGATCTCCAAGTCGTTGTCCAAGGCTAGGTATACGTTGGCTAAGGTCTGCGCCTCTATGCCCTGGGTCGCATCCACCACCAGCAGCGCGCCTTCGCAGGCCGCCAACGCACGAGAAACCTCATAGGTAAAGTCCACATGCCCTGGCGTATCGATGAGATTAAAAACATACTGCTTCCCATCTTTTGCAGTATAATTCATTCGTACCGACTGGCTTTTGATGGTAATGCCGCGTTCCTTTTCCAGTTCCATCGTATCCAGCAGCTGCTCTTGCATATCGCGCTGCTGTACGGTGCCGGTCATCTCTATCATGCGATCCGCCAGCGTAGATTTTCCGTGATCTATATGTGCAATAATACAAAAATTACGAATATTGTCCTGGGTATGCTTGCTCATGCCATCCTCCCATAACTGCCAATTCATCCATTTTATTTATGATAGCGGAAATTCCTTGCAAAGGCAAACATTTCCCAAAACTGAAAATGTATCGTATAATTTATAATACTCTACCGATTTTTCTGTTCGGAAAGGAGCTCTCTATGAAAAAACGCGTTTGTACTTTTCTGCTGAGCCTTTTATTGGCCACGGCCTGCCTTATCGGCTGTGGACAGGCGCCAGACCCCAGTCTACAAGCTCTGAATCAGGCACTGGAAACCGCCAACAAAGCATCCGGCGGCACTCTTCAGCTCAGCTATGTAGAGCAAGGAGAGGTCTACCCCGCAGAAACCATCGAATACACATTGGAGGGTAAGTCCGCCGCCTTTACCCGGGAGGAATACGAAACCGAGGGCAGCAGCAATCTCTACAAATATCAAGATGAGGTGCTGTATCGTGAAATTGCGGACAGCCCCGGTAAATTTGAAGTATACGACAGTAAGATCCGCTATCAGACCCTATCGGAGATTGCCGGTGTGAATTTGGCCCCGCTGGAGCAAAAAGATATCAGCAGCATCTCTACGGGCCAACAGGACGGCTTGACTGTCTATACCGTTACCGTGCCGCAGGATGCCCTACTCTTGGCCAGCGATGATGAACAGACTCCTATTGTCATTGACGCACTGACCAAACGGTTTTATGTAAACGAGGTAGGGATTCTACAAAAAGTGGAATATGATTTCTCTTCTTCCATCGAAATGACCCTTCGAGTGGAATTTTCATAATAAAATTCAAACAAAAAAAGACGGTGCTGCCGTCTTTTTATTTTTTAACCACATCCAAACGGCTGCATCGCCAAAAACTCTTTAAGCGTTTCAATTCCCTGCCGATAGGCCTCTGGTTCCTGCCCCTGTTTTTTCGGTACCCGCTCTACGATTTCAAAGGCAAACGCCGACGGCCCGTATGCCGTCCACTCCTTTTCCAGTTCGCATTTGGGGCAATGCCCTTCCTCTTGGCACACCAAAAACCATTGGCGTTCCTTCTGCATATCTACTGTGGCGCATAAAAGCCTCGTTCCGCTCTTTCGGCAACACAGTGCATACACGCCGCCCGGGCTTTCCATCGTTTCTGCCATAATATATCTCTCCTTCCCGTCAAGGTTCCTGCTCTTTGTTCTTTTTTCCCCTAAACCCCCATATGATACAGCACAAGGATTTCCGTCATGGTTCGATAAAGGAGGCTCCTATTCCTATGAAGGTTGTGCGTATGGGCGACCATGGCCCTACTGTTTCCTATTTGCAATTGGCTCTTTCCAGGGCAGGGTTTGGCCCCGGAGAGATCGACGGCCTTTTTGGTCCCGCAACGCGCCGTGCCCTGACCGCGTTTCAGGTTAGCCGGCGTTTGATCGTCGACGGCGTTGCCGGCCCCTTGACCTGGCAGGCGCTTCTGCCTTTTTTACGCGGCTATATTCACCATATCGTGCATGGCGGCGATACGCTCTATCAGCTTTCCCGCCTGTACAATACCACGGTATTTGCCATTTTGACTGCCAACCCCGGCCTTGAGCCGGCCCTGCTGATCCCAGGCCAGCGCATCACCGTTCCGTTCGGCTTTCCCGTGGTCCCTTCTCAGGTTCCCTATTCCTCTCAGCTGGTCTCTCTCATCATCGATGGGCTAACGGCGCGCTATCCGCAGATCCACACACAAAACATCGGGCAAAGCATCCTAGGGCAGCCGCTGCATACCCTTACCTTTGGCGCCGGCGATACTTCTGTGTTCTTCAACGCTAGCCATCACGCCAATGAATGGATCACGACGCCTGTTGTGCTTACCTTTTTAGAGCAGTATGCCAATGCTGTTGCCAGCGGTAGCACCCTATACGATCTACCAAGCGACGCCCTTTACCAGACTGTTGCGCTGACCATCGCACCGCTGGTCAATCCAGATGGGGTAGATCTTGTGACTGGCTACCTAGATGAAGCTAATCCTGCCTTTGCCTCGGCCTCCGCCATTGCAAACACTTATCGCAACATTCCCTTCCCGGAAGGATGGAAAGCCAACATTCGAGGCGTAGATCTCAATCTGAACTATCCTGCCGAATGGGCCACAGCCAGAGAGATCAAATATGCCTTGGGCTTTAACAGGCCGGCTCCCCGCGATTTTGTGGGCGCTTCCCCTCTATCCGAGCCGGAATCTCGCGCCCTGCATGCATTGAGTCTGCGCCATCATTTCTCGTTAACGCTATCCTATCATGCCCAGGGAGAGGTCATCTTCTGGCAATTTTTAGATTATCATGTGCCGCAGGGAGAGCAGATCGGCCAGCAGCTTGCCGATGCCAGCGGCTATGCGCTGGAGGATACCCCCTACAATTCCTCTTTTGCCGGGTACAAGGATTGGTTTATTCAGACCTTCCTAAAGCCTTCCTATACCATTGAGGTCGGCCGCGGCACCAGCCCACTGCCCGTCGCACAATTTCCACAGATTTACCGTGACAACTTGGGTCTGATGGCCATGGCTCTGTTTTTGGCCCCTTCCATAGAAAAATAGCTTATGGCGCGGCAGGCTCCGGCTGCCTTTGTCCCGCCGCTGCGGTGTATACAAGGAATTGATCTCCTTCAAGCCTTAAAAGCCGTTTCATCGATACATCATCAAAAACGCACATCGTGCAGGCCGCCAGCCCCAGGCCCTCTGCCGCCAAGTAAAAATTTTGCCCGATGTGCCCCGCATCCAAATAGAGATTGCGGTATCCACGCTGGCCGTGATGCCAAACCATACGTTCCGGCACTGCGATCCAAAAAAAGGTCACGGCGCTGTTGTGTTGAAATCGGTTGCTGGTAAAGGCCGTATCCAATGCGCAAAGCCAATCGGATGTCGTTTCTCCAAGCCATCCCAACGCATGCTCTTTGGCCAGATAGCGATACAAACCTGGCGCCAGCCCCTTCACCCGCCGCACCAGCACGATTGTTTCTATAGCGTGCTTGGCCCCCGCGGAGGGTACCGGACGCAGTGTAGCATTCCCATTGAACACAATCTCCTTTTCAATGCCCTGCGTGACACCGCATAAACAGGAAAGCGCCTGTATCTCCAACGCCTCTTCTGCGTATGTGCGCCTGCTGCGGCGCTTTTCCATGACCGTCCAAAGGCAGCTGGATGGCAATGCTTGCTGCCAGGGCGGCAGCAGCACGGTTTCCATGCCTTTCTCCGCTGTCTAAAACGGTATGGGTTGCGGTTCTCCCTGTCTACGTCCTGTTTGCGAAAAATCATAGTAGGATGTTTCTTGGACAAACCTGGGGCCGATCTCCAGCGCTGTCTTATCTTTTTCTCTCATGTCTTTCTCCACTCTTTTGGCCATTTTTCAAATCCACCCTGCCATCCGATAAAAAAGGTACGCCCTCTGCTTCCAGTAGGGCAGCTTGCTCTGCATATCCCGGCGCGGTGTCGCCTTTGGCGTTGACCACGCGATGGCACGGCGTTGTAGGATCTTTACAATGCGCCAGCGCCTGCCCCACCTGCCTAGCTGCCCTGGGAGAGCGCCGATACGCCAAGCGATCTCTCCATAGGTTGCCACCTGTCCGGACGGGATTTGCTTCACAGCCTCATACACTCTCTGAGAAAATGAATGCCGCATCATTGTGCATTTCCGATCCATTCGATTACGCCTCTATGCGTCGCATTGCGCCGGTATAGGTATCCATGACAAACCCATAAATCGCCACATCCTTTGGCACAAGCGGATGATTTCTCAAAAGCTCTACCGCCTCCCGTACCGAGGTATCCACATCCTCAAATCCGCTGAGCCAGCTTGCAAAATCGATTCCACAATAGTCCATCATATCCAGTGTTTGCTGCGCAATGCCCTTTTGCTTCATTTTCTCGATCAATGCTTGGCTATCCATATGCTGTACGCCGCAGTCCGTATGCCCTATGATCAATATCTCCTCAACGCCCAGCTCATAGATGGCAATCAAAAGGCTTCGTACCGCGCTGCCGAACGGCTGGGTAATCGTAGCGCCCGCGTTCTTAATGATTTTTACATCCCCGTTTTTCAATCCCAGCGCTGCAGGCAGCAGTTCTGTCAGCCTTGTGTCCATACAGGATAAAATGGCGATCTTTTTATCCGGATATTTGCTTGTTGCATATTGTTCATATTGTTTTTCTTCTACAAATTTTGTATTAAAGGCCAGCAATTCCTCTACCATGGAGTTTCGCCTCCTTGTTTTTTGATTTATTGTACCATTGCCATATCGTTCCCGCCAATCCCTGTATCAAAAAAGGAGCAGATAAGCCACTCATTTTGATGATCAA
>UREB01000121.1 GCA_900546685.1 uncultured Eubacteriales bacterium
AATCAGATAGGTATCGTAAAACACCGCCGCGCCATGATAGGCGCCTGTCTCCAAGGTATCGTTGATGTCCGGCGTGAAGGGGGCCAAAATACAGCCTGCCTTTCCTTCGCCGACCGCTGCCTGCAGCTCTTCCTCCGTGGCCGCTTGTGCTTTGGCCGTCCGCCCGGTTTCCTCTTTGTATGCGTTTGCCAGCTGGGCAAACAGAGCGCTGTCCGCCATCGCCTGCGTTGTCATCACCTTGGCCGTCTTTTTGCCAAAGCAGGAACCGATGATAAATACCAATGCCACCAGCACCGCCAGCGCCGCAGCCGCTACAGCCAGCTGCTTGCCTTTTATTTTTCGCCCGCCCGGGGAAAGTTCTCCCTGGCTGCCCGCTTTGTGGTATGTCTTTTTCGGAGGGATATATACTTCCATGCCATTCCCCTTTTTAGAATCGTTTGTTTGTTTAGTATACCATATCCTTCCAATCTTAAACAAAGCGGCTTTTCTTAAATAAAAAAGAGCGGATGCTCCGCTCTTTTTGCGTTTATGTCTCATTCTGCCGGCGTCGGCTCCGTCTGCACAGCCTTTTCAGCTTGCATAGCTTCTTCCTCTTCCGGCTCCTCATGCGCGACCACTTCCACCGCCGCTACTTTAGCGCCTTGGCTCAGCTTCATCAGCCGCACACCCTGCGTGCTGCGCCCAATGACAGAAACCTGCTCGCAGGCAAAGCGGATGATGGTGCCGTTGTTGTCCATCAGCACAATGTCCTCCGTACCATCCGAAACCTTTAGGCCCGCTACCTTGCCCGTCTTTTCCGTGACCTGTATAGTCTTGATGCCCTTGCCGCCGCGGTTCTGCACATTGTACTCCTCAAAGGGCGTCCGCTTCCCGTACCCGTTTTCGCTGATGGTCAGCACATACGGCTTGTAAACGGGCTGCGCATCCACCACAAAATCCTCGTAGCCCAAGCGAATCGCGCGTACCCCATGCGCCGTGCGCCCCATCGGCCGGATGTCGTTTTCGTGGAAGCTCACGCTCATACCGCCATGTGTGCCCACAATGATGGTATCCTCGCCTGATGTGATGAATACAGAGGCCAGCTCATCGCCCTCTCTAAGCCCCATCGCAATCAATCCATTTTGCCGGATATGCTGGAATTCCTGCACCGGCGTCTTCTTGATCATGCCCTTACGCGTTGCAATTACAAGGTACTTTGCCTCCACATCCTTGGGAATCGGGAATGCAGCGGCCACCTTTTCGCCCGCCTGTAGCTGCAAGAGGTTGACAATCGCCATCCCCTTTGCCGTCCTTCCCGCCATCGGCACCTCATAGCATTTCAGCCTGAATACACGGCCCTTATTGGTAAAGAACAAGATCGGCGTATGTGTAGACGCAAAGAACAGCGTTTCCACAAAGTCTTCCTCGCGCGTTGTCAGGCCGGATACGCCCCTGCCGCCGCGGTGCTGGGCTCGATAGGTATCCGCCGGCAAACGCTTGATATAGCCAAAATGCGTCAGCGTCAGACACATATCCTCCTCTGCAATCAGGTCCTCCATATCCACTTCGCCCTCAATGGGCAAAATTTCCGTGCGCCGTCCGTCGCCATACTTGTCGCGCACCGTAATCAGCTCTTCCCGGATCACGCCCAGTATCTTTTCCTCGTGGGCCAAAAGATCCAGATAATAGGCAATGCGTTTGGACAGTTCGTCCAATTCCGCCTGGATCTTGCCCACCTCCAGCGCCGTCAACCGGCGCAGGCGCATATCCAAAATCGCTTGAGACTGCTTATCGGACAGCCCAAACCGCTCCATCAACCTCGCCTTGGCCTCGCCGTCGTTGGCCGAAGAGCGAATGATGGCGATGACCTCGTCAATGTTGTCCAGTGCAATAAGCAAGCCCTCTAGGATGTGCGCGCGTGCCTGGGCGCGCTCCAGCTCGAATCTGGTGCGCCTTGTCACAACATCCTTGCGGTGCTCTAGGTAATGCACCAGCATCTGCTTTAAGCTCAAAACGCGGGGCTGCCCGTCCACCAGCGCAATGTTGATTACGCCAAAGGTGTCCTGCATCTGCGTATGCTTGTATAGGTTGTTCAGCACAACATTGGCATTGGCGTCGCGCTTAATTTCGATGACGATACGCATCCCGCTGCGGTCAGATTCATCCCTAAGGTCAGAGATACCCTCCAGCCGCTTATCGCGCACCAGATCCGCAATGTTTTTCACAAGGCGCGCCTTGTTGACCTGGTAAGGGATCTCGGAAACGATGATGCGTTGCCGGTTGTGCCCAAATTCCTCTATTTCCGCCCGTGCGCGTACGATGATGCGGCCGCGGCCCGTGGCATATGCCTGGCGGATGCCGCTCAAGCCCATTACCAGCGCGCCCGTGGGAAAGTCCGGGCCTTTGATGTATTGCATCAGGCCCTCAAAATCGATCTCCGGATCGTCGATCAGCGCCACGCACGCGTCGCATACCTCCGTTAAGTTATGCGGCGGAATATTGGTCGCCATGCCGACGGCAATGCCGCCGCTGCCGTTGATCAACAGATTGGGCACTCTGCTGGGGAGCACCGAAGGCTGCAACAGCCTTTCGTCATAGTTGGGGATAAAGTCCACCGTATCCTTGTCCAGGTCCGCCAGCATTTCCTCGGCAAACTTGGTCATCTTGCTTTCGGTATACCGCATGGCCGCGGCGCCGTCGCCGTCTACGCTGCCAAAGTTTCCATGGCCGTCCACAAATGGATAGCGCGAAGAAAAATCCTGTGCTAAACGCACCAGGCTGTCGTATACCGCCGAATCGCCGTGCGGATGATATTTACCCAGCACATCGCCTACGATGGTGGCGCTCTTTCGATAGGGCTTTTCGTTGGTTAGCCCCAGCTCGTGCATGCTGTATAGGATGCGCCTATGCACGGGCTTTAGCCCGTCACGCACATCCGGCAACGCACGGCTCACGATCACCGCCATCGCATACGAGATAAAGCTGGTCTTCATCTCATGCTCTATGTCAATCGGGCGTACCTTGCCGATTGAGGTTCGCTGTTCTTCCACGTTGTTCCCTCTTTTCCTTCCCGGCTATGCCAAGCGCCTTATTTTTTCTTGCGCTTTGCGTTTGCCTGGCGCTCTGCCAATACCTCGGCCGCATCCGTCATTGGGTCGCTGCTGCGCCTCTGGTCTTTGATCCTATCTCTGCGCTGTATGCGTTCATACGGCGTTTCGTTCATATGAGAGATGCGCTCTTCAAATTTTTTGGATACCGCGCGCTGCTCCGCCTTGTACTGTTCTTTGGTTTTCCCTTTGCGGGATTTGTAGTATCCATAGCCGCCAAAGACAAAACACGCAATGCCCAGGATCAGCCACAGCGGGCTGCCGGATGCAAAAAGTCCTTCCATCGTTTTTCCTCCTCTGCCTGCGTTGCCCTTATACGTCCAAATTGGCAACCAATTTGCAATTCTCTTCGATAAATTCGCGCCGGGGCTCCACCTGGTCCCCCATCAAAACGGAGAAGATCTGGTCGGCAGCCATCGCGTCCTCCAGCGATACCTTGAGGATGGTGCGCGTCTCCGGGTCCATCGTCGTCTCCCACAGCTGTTCCGGATTCATTTCACCCAAACCCTTATACCGCTGGATCTCTACACCCTGGCGTCCGCCTTCGTTGAGCTCGCGCTCCAATTCCTCGTCCTCGTAGCAATAAATTTCCTTTTTCCCGCGCTTTACCTTATACAGCGGCGGCTGGGCGATGTACACATGCCCCTGCTCCACCAGCGGCCGCATATAACGGAAGAAAAAGGTCAAAAGCAAAATACGGATATGGCTGCCGTCCACGTCTGCATCCGTCATGCAGATGATACGGTCATACCGCAGCTTTTCAATGTCAAAATCCTCGCCGATGCCAGCACCAAACGCCGTAATCATCGCCTTGATCTCCGCATTGGCCAGCATCCGATCCAGCCGCGTCTTTTCCACGTTCAAGATCTTGCCGCGCAGCGGTAGGATCGCTTGGAAGGTCCTATCTCGTCCCTGCTTGGCGCTGCCGCCTGCGGAATCGCCCTCTACGATGAAAATTTCGCAGACGCTTGGATCCTTTTCCGAGCAGTCCGCCAATTTCCCAGGCAATGAGTTGGATTCCAATGCCCCCTTGCGCAGCGTCATTTCCCGGGCCTTGCGCGCCTCTTCCCGCGCCCGGCGCGCCACGAGGCATTTTTGGATCACCGTCTTTGCCACCTGCGGGTTTTCCTCGAAAAACGTGCTTAGCCCGTCAAACAAAGCACCCTCCACCAGGCCGCGGATATCCGCGTTGCCCAGCTTGGTCTTGGTCTGCCCTTCAAACTGCGGGTCTGTCAGCTTTACGCTGATCACGCTGGTCAACCCCTCGCGCACATCCTCGCCCGACAGATTGGCGTCGTTTTGCTTTAATAAGCCAAACTTTCTGGCATAATCGTTGACCGCACGCGTCATACCGTTTTTAAAACCCGTCAGGTGCACGCCGCCCTCGTGGGTGGCAATGTTGTTGGCAAAGGTATAGGTATTTTCCACAAACCCATCGGTGTACTGCAGCCCAATTTCCACCGACGCATCCTCTTTTTTGGCGGAAATGTATACCGGCGGCTCATGCAGCACGGTCTTGCTGCGGTTCAGATACTCCACAAAGCTCGGGATGCCGCCTTCAAAATGGAATACGTCCTCCTTGCCGTCGCTTACGTCGCGCAGCACGATTTTGATGCCGCTGTTCAGGTGCGCCAGCTCGCGCAGCCGCCCCTTCAGCACGTCGTATTCCAGGTGCGTTCCCTTGTCGAAAATCTCCTTGTCCGGCAAAAACCGAATCACGGTTCCGGTAATCTCCACAGGCTCCATCTTTTCCACATACGATACCGGCTCGCCGCGCACATAGTCCTGATGGTAGTGGTAGCCATCCCTGTATACATCCGCCGTCAGCCACTCGGACAGCGCATTTACAACGCTGACGCCTACCCCGTGCAGGCCGCCGGATACCTTGTATCCGCCGCCGCCAAATTTGCCGCCGGCATGCAGCATGGTCAGCGCCACCTCCAGCGCGCTTTTCCCCACCTTGGGATGAATATCCACCGGGATGCCGCGCCCGTTGTCCGTCACGCTGCAGCTGCCGTCATGATAAAGCTGTACGATGATCTCATCGCAGTAGCCCGCCATCGCCTCGTCTATGCTGTTGTCCACGATTTCCTGCACCAGATGATGCATCCCGCGAGAATCGGTAGAGCCGATATACATCCCGGGGCGGACGCGCACCGCTTCTAGCCCTTCCAGCACCTGGATCTCGTCCGCCCGGTATTCCCCCTCTACGGACGCATCCATCGTGCCCTCTTCAAATTCCACAGGTTCATAGGCCTGGCTTTCCTGTTCTTCCAAAATTTTGTTTTCCTGGTTTTCCATCTCGTTCATAAAGTTCATTTCACCTCTCGGCTGCTTTCTCCGCCCGCTTTTGCAGCGTAGCGGCAGAGATTGGGGACGCATAAACGCGCTCATTTCCCTGAGGTGTAGACGTGACAACATAG
>UREB01000122.1 GCA_900546685.1 uncultured Eubacteriales bacterium
ATATATGAACCCTCCGCCTTTCGGGGCTGTGTGCTAACGCCAACGCCTGCCAGCGTCACTTTCCCCGCATCTTCAAACGCGCATCGCATCAACGCCGGAATTTGCCGTATATGACAAAACACAGCGTCGCTTTGCCGAAGGCCTAGCGCACCGTGTTCTACTGGCAATGGTTGTCGACCATGATACAGCACCTGTCCGTTTTCCCCGACAAGCGCTGCGCTCGTCACATAATTACTGGTATCTATTCCCAGCCAAGCTCTCATTGGCCTTTTTCTTCCTCTTCTTTTTTCTTAGATCTCGAGATGCTGCCCAAAATGCCGTTGATAAACTGCTTGCTTTTTGGTTCGCTGTATTTTTTGGCCAATTCCACCGCCTCATTGATGGCTACGGATTCCGGCACATCCTCACGGCACAGCATCTCATAGATGGCCAGCCTTAGGATGGAAAGGTCCACTTTCCCAATCCTGGATAAACGCCAACCCACTGCATTTTGCTCGATCAACGTATCCAAGGAAGCTCTCTGTTCCACTGTGCCTTCGGTAACCTGCTTTAGATACTTCATATCCTCTGCATCCAGCGCCGCAGGCTCAATGGTCTCTTGAATCATATCTTGGTTCAGTTCTCCGGTCAGCTCATACGCATACAGCATACGCATAGCGGCATCACGGGCAATCTTACGCGACATAGTATCCCTCTACTTTAACATTTATTTGTTATGGGAAAACAATTCCTGCACCAATCTGGAAAATCTCTCTCTGTTTTCCTTTTTGGAGCCAAAGTACACACCAACCCCCACGCAGGCCAGGATGAAAATGGTCCGTAAGATCCCAAATTCCAGCACGACCAGCGCCAGGATAAGGCCGATAAATCCCCCTATCCATTTGTCTGCATTTCCTCCAAAAAACGAGGAGAAACGGTTGTTATCCATCCTTGCTCCCTTTCCTCAATTATGCCTTTTTTTCAAAAAGCACCTCTACCGTAGCATCCGTAATGCCACAGGAGGCTTCCAGCATCTGCTTAATTCTGCCCTGCACAGTAGCAGCCAGATCCACAAGATTGCTTTCAACACCGGCCAGCAGTGTCATCAAAATGGTAATGCCAACTTCCTTTTGCATCAGTTTGCATTGGGCGCTCTGCACGCCTTCTACCTGTTTTGCCGTCTGCACGCAAAAATCCGCAATCGCTTCCTGGGCAATACGCACATCCCCCGTCGGCGATACCGACAGCGTAGCCATCTGCTGTGGCTTTCCGCCATTGTCTCCCAAGCCAATCCACATACAGCGAATGGCCAACAGGCAAACACAGAGCGCCACCAATACAACAGCGATCTGTACCCATAGTGTACGCAGCGCAGCCATCACCTCTACCATGGGCACCGCTCCGCATGCAACCAGCGCCACGCCAACGCTTAGGCAGATCAAAATCAGCATTGCGAGAATCAAAAGTAGTCTTTCGCTTGCTTTCATACCTTTTATTCCCTCCTAAGGGCTTGTCCTCATTTGTGATAAACAACAGCTCCCTTGCCGAAGAACGTAAGGGAGCCGCTGATGCTTCTTACCGCACGCGGGGCGCTTGCTCAGCTGTGGCCTCCGTGGCTGCTTCCTCTTTCTTTTCCAGCTCAACACCCTGCACATGGATATTGATTTCCACCACGCGCAGCCCCGTCATCGTTTCGATTCCCTTTTTCACTTCCTTATGGATGTTTTCACAAACTTCAGGAATTTTTACACCGTATTTTACAATGATGTTCAGGTCCACGGCACATTCCTCTGTGCCAACCTCTACCTTTACACCTTTTGTCATATTTTTACGGCCCAGCAGCTCCGCCACCCCAGAGGTAAAGCCGCCGCTCATCCCTGCAACGCCTTCCACCTCCACCGTGGACAGGCCTGCAATGGTAGCAATTACATCATTATTAAACGTAATCTTTCCGTTCTTTTCGTTTCTGATCTGAACTTCCTGCATATTTTCTTCTGCCATGGAAGCCACCTCCCAACTAAGATTGCTTTATTATACCAGGTTTAATTGAATAGTACAACTTTGCTCCCGTTGGGTTACTTCCTCGGCATGATTTTGATGTTCTCGCTCTTTACCCCTGTCTGCTCGCGCACAATATCCATGATCTGGGCCGCTTGGGCGCTTGTTAGCGCTTCGGTGTTTTCCACTACCACATTGGCTGTTTCGTCTTGTATGGTCACAATGCATTCGCTGAACCCTTTTGCCTTGATGAGCCCTTCGGTATTGGCTTCCGTTTCCATCGTATTGATCAGCGCCAGTTTCTTTTCATTCGCCTCTTTGATAGAGTCTTCATCCGATTTTTCATCGTTTATGATGGAATCCAGCCAGGCAATCTGCTGCTCACGGTTGGTTTTTCTTTCATTTCTAAAGTCCGTATAATAGGTCAGCGCATTGGCATTGGCCTGGGCAGCGTCTCCTGTTTGGGAAGCGGTAGGCTGTGCCTGCTCCCCGGCCTGGGTGTCATCGCCGCTTTGCGGGGAAGCAGACGGCTCCTGCATAGCAACCTGCGGGCTGTCTCCTATGTTTTCGTTGAACTTATAGTTCAAGAATCCCGTAAAGCACAACAGTGCGACCAGGCCGAGTAAAATCCAGTTCTTCTTCTCTACTTTCATTGCATTGTCCCCCTTTAAGGCTTTTGTTTCATTTCAAATACTTCCACTTTGGATGCTTCCACGCCCAGCGCAGTCTGCGCAGCTCTGGAAAGCTCCATCTGTACGGTCAAATCGTTGGCCCCCTCCGCTACGATCACCACCCCTAGCACCTGGGGGCGCTTTTCAGTGATGACTACTAGATCCTCCGAGCCAGAGACCGGCTTTGTGGAGGTAGATTGGTTGGTCGTGCTTCTGTTCTGCGCATCTACGGTGGAAGAGGTTGTAGAGTTGTTGTCGTAGGCCGGCACCTTTTCGGCTTCCCCTTCGTAGGTAATCATCACCTCCACCGCCCCTGCCCCCTTGATGGAGGACAAAATGCTGGCCAATCGCTGCTTTTCTGTCTCCGCGTTAAACGTGGAAGAAGAGGTCTCTTCCGTTTGTGTCTGTTCCGTTTTGCCAAAAGCGAACAGCTGCGGCCAGCAAAGCAGCAGCAATGCAATCATCAGCACCCCGCACAGCACATACTGAAGGCTTTTGGCATTGAGTTTTGGCAGCTTTACATCCCTCCAGTGCATGTGTATCATCACCCCTTGTTATTGATATGTATATGTTGTCCTTGTTCTGTTATGACCATTGTAAAATCCATTGCACCAGCGGCTGGGCCATGGCAAGCGTCATAACCAGCCCCAGACCTACTCGGCCAAAGCGTTTAAGCCCGCCGCTGGGCAGCAAGATCTCGAACAGGGCAGTCAGCACCCCGGCACACGCAATAGTCATGGCCCAGCTATACAGCGTAACTTGCATTTGCATCATCCTCCCAGATTCAATGTGCCAGCCCGGATCAAAAGCGTCAGGCTGATAAACATCATGATGCCAACGCTCAATACTGCGATATACAACAGCGTGGTTACCTGTGAAAGGTCTTGTAAACAGCCTGCCAGGCGTTTTTCTTCAAAGGGTTGCATCAGCGCTGCTGTCAACTTTAACGTCAGCGTTACCGCCACAATCTGCATGACGGGCGACGCCATCTTGCACGCAATGAGGATCAACCCCATTACGCCTACGCCATTTTTCACAACAAGCGAACAGCCGATTAGGGTATCCATGGTACCGGAGAACATCCCGCCTACTACCGGCACGAATTTATCCATTGCAAACTTGGCCGTTCGCAACGTAACGCCGTCATAGGTAGAGCCCGTCAATCCTTGGATGGCCATGGTTCCCAAAAAAATGACGAATACAAGCCCGGTCAGCCATGTAGCGCATTTCATCACCAGCTGCGTCATGCGCGAAATGCGGATCTTATCCGAAAGATTTTGTACGACGGTAAGAACGCCGCTTAC
Organism: uncultured Eubacteriales bacterium; assembly: GCA_900546685.1. Taxonomy (GTDB): domain Bacteria; phylum Bacillota; class Clostridia; order Christensenellales; family QAND01; genus UMGS1975. The sequence goes on from UREB01000122.1 coordinate 3,953, forward strand.
CAAAATGGCCGGCAGCGAAAACTTATGCACCATCGTCACGATGAAGCCCGTCAGCATGCTCATAGCCGGCTGAAAAATACCCGCGCTGGCCAGCCCGCCCACCGCTGTCAGCAGCGTAATGAGCACTGGAAACATTGCCTGCATCAGCTGGGTCATTTCCACAATGGCAGTTGAGCCCACTACAAACGCCTGCACCAAAGCCCGTACCACAATGGATACCGCCAGCGCATATGATAGAAAACCGCATACTTCCGCTACTTCTCCGGATAATACCCGTGGGCCGATGGCGCCCAGAAGCGACATCACACAGCACAGCAAAATCAGCTGTACCATCAACTGCATATTATCGCGCAGCGCCGCCACAAATCCCTTGCCGAAAATTGAAAGGATATTCATAACGTCCAGCTTATTTTCGCCTTTACCCAATGCGATGATATAGTCGTTAAAGCTGCCTCCGTCCAGCATCTGCTGCGCCATCTCATCCTCTTCCCAGCCCTGCTGTAAATCGGATAAGTCTAGTCCATTGATTGTATTTTGCAGCTCTGTTTCAAATTCCTCTTCGCTCTGCTCCTGCGTTTGTTGCGGCTGCTCCTCCTGCTCCTCCGCCTGCGCCGTCATTGGCCAAAGACAGAGCAGTGCCAGGCAAACCAGCACCCACCGCTTCATGGCAGTATGGAGCTGAGTAGCTCCAGTAAATTGATGACAACCGGTACGCACAGCCCCAGCATGATCACCTTTCCCCCCAGCTCAACTTTGGAAGCAATCGCATTTTCTCCGGCGTCTTTACAAGCTTGTACGCCAAACTCCGCAATGTAGGCCACGCCCGTGATCTTCAGCATCGTGGTGAAAATCTCAGCATCCATTTGAAACTTTGCACCGATTTCCGCCAGCTTTGAAAGCAGCAGCGCCGCCTGGTCTATTACCGAAAAAACCACCAGCGCACCGGTAGCCAACGCACATAGCATGGCCAACTCCGGCCTAATAGGCCGGAGTACCAGCGTCAGCAATGCGCCGATGATGCCAATGGATACGATCTTTATCATGCTTTGCCTCCTAATAGAGGTTGAATACGTTTTTGACGCTTTCAAACAGGTCGCTGATCACACCGATCACCATCACCAATACGATGACCAAACCAGCAATAGCAACCATGGTCGCCATATCATCCCGCCCTGATTTGCTTAATAGCTGGCTCAATACCGCAACCACTATGCCAATGGCCGCAATGCGAAATATCAAATCCACACTCAATCCAATCCCCGCCTTTTATAAAAATAGAATCAGCCATATCGCGCCGCCCAGCACACCCATCATGCGGTACAAGCGTCCTTTTTGCTGCCATTCCTGCCTTGCGTTTGCCAGCTGCTGTGTCAGCCGTTGCTCACACAGCGCAAACGCCGCTTCCTGATCCTCTCTGTGGCTTCCGATGCGCTCAAACATCTCTTCTAAAATCAGCTTTTCTTCTTTGCCTAGTCTTTCTCGGAAACCTACTGCCCGTGTTCGGTCTGCCATGGTACGCTCCAAAGACTCCGCTGGGCTGTATCC
>UREB01000123.1 GCA_900546685.1 uncultured Eubacteriales bacterium
GTAAAGGCGCAGGTGGGCGGCCCGCTGGCGGGCAGCAACCAAACCGTTGCCAAAGACGGGGACGGTACGGCGGTAAACTGTTACTACAATCTATACAAAACAGCGCCCCAGACGGAAAGCATGACGCTCGAAGGCGCAACGGGCAAGACCACCGGCGAGATGAAAACCCAGGCGTTTGCTGCGCTATTGGGCGACGCTTGGTCGGTGGATACCTTGCAGGGGCAGGCCATCATCAACAATGGATACCCCTACCTAACACAGGCGGCGCCGGCGCCGTCCGCCCCCAGCGAGGAAACAATAGAGGTCGGCCTGCTCATTGCCCCATATGATTATGAAGGCTATGCGTTCCAGCCAGGCCAGGCTATGCAGGTGCAGGTTGCGGGCGACCCTGTCACGGTTAAGGACGTGCTGGACGCCGCCCAGGCGCAGGGATTGATTTCCTACAAGGCGGAACAGAGCAAGACCGGCGCGTTTGTGACGGAAATTAACGGCACCGCGCCGCAATCGCCCAACGGCTGGATGTTTACCATCAACGACAAACCCTCCAGCGTTGGGATGGAGGCGGCCCAGGTAACGCCGGGAGATAAGATCCTTTGGTATGAGGGAACCGCTTTGAACCACTTTTTAGCCCCCTCCTGGGCGGAGATGACGGCGCCAGAGCAAGCGGAATACGAGGAAATCTATACAAAAGAGCAGCTCTTGGCGCTGGCAAACAGCCAGAACCCGGCCCAGGATTGGGCGAAAAACTACCGTTTGATGGCGGATATAGACTTAAGCAGCGTGGATTTTACGCCCATCGGCAGCGAAGAAATTCCGTTTACCGGGCGGTTTGAAGGCAATGGGAAGACCCTTTCCAACCTGTCGATAGAGCGCGGCGCAGCAAGCCAGAACCTTGGCTTGTTCGGCTGTATTAAGGGTGCGGAGATCGTAAATTTGACGCTGGAAAACGCGCGCATCACGGGCGGAAGCCGCATCGGCACGCTGGTAGGTGCGGCGCTGGCGGATGCGGCTGGCGGCAAGGCCAACCTCATCGGCAACTGCCATGCCACGGGTACGGTGACGGCCATGGGCACGGCGGTAATCAAACAGACGGATGCAGGCGGGCTGGTGGGCATCAACGATGGAAATACGGATGGCCAGACCGGGCAGAGCATATACAGCGCCATAGACGGCTCTTCGGCGCATGTAACGGTGATTGCCAATACCGGCTCGGCCGACCGGGCGGAATCCGGCCATGTCGGCGGCTTTGTAGGCTGGAATAAAGGCATGATCACAAACTGCCTGGCAGAGGGCAGCGTAGACGGCGGCAACACCACCGGCGGCTTTGCAGGCAGCAACTATGGCAGCATCTATAATTCGCACGCCATAGGGGCTGTGACGGCCGGGTATACTGCAGGCGGCTTTGTGGGCAGCAGCGGAATCGGCAGCACGCTGAAAAACTGCTATGCCACGGGCAACGTTATTGCCGTTAGCCCGCACAGCGGCGCATACTTTGGCGGGTTTGCGGGGTCTATCACCGGCACGGCGGAAAACTGTATCAGCACTGGCACGCTGACGCCGGGCTGGAGCTATAACGGCGGGTTTGCCGGCTATTTTGAAGGCACACTCGCTTCCTTCAACGAGGATTTTGTGACGCTGAAACACTGCTTTGCCAACTGCGAGACCAGCCTAGGAACAACCATCAAACCGCTGGGCAATTACCTGCCGGGACGGGATGAAAACAGCGATCAGGCGGCCGCTGCTATCGGCGTATCCCAGACAGAGTCGTTTGTAAAGCTCAAGGAGATGCTGGATGCTATTGCCCAGCAGCAGGCCACGGCCGAGGCGCTGATTTTGGAGGCGGCCAAATACCAGGACGAGATAACCATTCCCAATACCGTGGCAGCGCAGACGGATGTGACAGACCTGGTGGCGCAGCTAAAGCCGGGCCAAGCGGCGGACAGCGCCATTGCCGTGCAATACCGTGAACGGGAGGAAAACACATACATCGTCAGCGATGCGCCGGACAACCGCTATACGCTGGCGCAGCGCAACGATAAGCTCGGCAAAGTCACGGAATCGGTGGTGCTGCTGTTTGTGCAAAATGGGCAGGCATACAGCAAGACGGTCAAGGTTAATATCCAGGGTGCACAGACGGAAGTTTCCTTGGAGGAATTGCTGCAAAGCCTGCAACATCACTATGCCAGCCCCGCGTATGAGGATTCGCAGTCCGATTGGGTGGCGTTTGACCTGGCGGCGTATGCGGGCAAGGACAATGTTTTTGCCTCCGCAGGTGCGAAAAACCGCTTTATCGCAAAGGCGATGGAAAACATCCGTCCCGGCAATGCCACTGACCATGAGCGCGTGGCGCTGATGATGACGGCGCTGGGCGTAGACGCTTCCGAGCTGATAGACGCCATTGCGCAGCTGCCCAGCGAAAAGATGGACAGCGTAAACGCCCAAATCTTTGCACTGCTGGCATACGATTCTGGGCAGTATTCCCTGCCGCAAGATGCGGCCAACACCCGGCAGGCCGCTGTGGCATACCTGCTGGCACACCAGAACGCGGACGGCGGCTGGGCATACTACGGCGACGTATCCGAGGCAAGCATGACGGCGATGGTGCTGAGCGCGCTGGCGCCGTACCGCGACGACCCGGCCGTGGAGGCAGCTGTGCAAGAGGGGATAGAGTGCCTATCCGCCCTGCAAACCGCCGGCGGCGGCTACGGGTATGACGGCGTGGAAAACAGCAACGACGCGGCCACCGTCGTCATTGCGCTGACGGCGCTGGGCATCGATGCGGGGTCGGATGCGCGGTTTGTGAAAAACGGCAACAGCGTGCTTTCCAACCTGCTGGGCTTTGTAACAGAAGACCTGCAATTCGGCTATGACAGCAACGCGGAGGCCAATGCCTATGCCACAGAGCAGGGCTTCCGCGCGCTCATCGCATACAGCCGGTACCAGGCGGGCGGATACAATGTATACCAGTTTGAAGGGCCTCTTGCGCCGTATGTGCGGCCCGGCCGGATCACAATCACGGTGCAAAAGGATGAAAATCTGCCCGAAATGCAGTGGCCGGCAGAGGAAGAGATTTTGCAGGCGGTGCTGACCGAGGAAGAAACGGAGCGCGTGGCCGGCGGCGAGGATGGCACGATCCTGATTAAGCTAACGGCCACAGAACAGGCATCGGACCTGAAAACGCTGGAGGGCCTATTGGCGCAGGAAGAAACGATGGCGGCGGCCTGGCGGATGGAGGTGCAGACGGAGGTCGGCGGCCAGCGCCGAACGGTAGACGCTTTCCGGCAGCCGTTGAAAGTCACCGTCGTACTGCCGCAGGATTGGCAGGGCCATGCGCAGTATGCGGTGCTCTTTGCTGGGCAGGATGGCACGGCGCGTACCGATTGTGCACCTGCAAAGGCAGTCCCCTTTGAGGCACACCACAGCGGGTTGTATGCGTTGGCGTATGCGCAGGCCGATGAGCAGGCGCTTTCGCCCAAGACGATGGACAGCGGCCGGTCACTCTTCTTCTGCCTGCTGTTGGCTATTTCCGGCCTGGGCCTTGCCGTTTGCCGAAAGCAAAAACGGGCCTAAGGCGCCATCCTATAAAAAAGAAAAAGAGGACGTATTTTACGCCCTCTTTTTTTGTATCTAAGGGGCCGAAAAATGGCGAAACCCCTGGGCGTTTCCTGGAAAAACGGGTGTTTGGGCAGGGATAAAAAAACGGAGATACCATCGCAAAACTGGATAAAATAAGAGAGGAAAAGAGGACAAAGTGCATTGACTCATACTACTAGATATGCTATTATGCTTGTGCAAAGGATACTATATATAGGTTGAACTGGGGCGTGGACCTTGGGAAGACGGGAAGGATAGCGAAATGAAAATCATCAAACGCAACGGATCGGAAGTGGCCTTTGATATTGATAAGATCATCATTGCCATCAGCAAAGCCAACAAGACGGTGGGCGAAAATGAACGCATGACCCCCATGCAGATACAGCGCATTGCAGAAAGCGTTGTATTGTCCTGTGAAAAGCTGGGAAGATCCCCCAGCGTGGAAGAGGTACAGGATATGGTGGAAAAGCAGATCATGGCGCACGGCGCGTTTGAGGTTGCAAAATCCTATATCACATATCGGTATACCCGCACGCTGGTACGCCAGTCCAACACGACGGACGATAAGATCCTGAGCCTGATCGAATGCAACAACGAGGAGGCCAAGCAGGAAAACGCCAACAAAAACCCGGTGGTAAACTCCACCCAGCGCGACTATATGGCGGGCGAGGTTTCCCGTGATATTACAAACCGCCTTTTGTTGCCGAAGGACATCGTAGAGGCACACAACGAGGGCATCATCCATTTCCATGATGCGGACTACTATGCCCAGCACATGCACAACTGCGATTTGGTAGACTTGGAGGATATGCTGCAAAACGGCACCGTCATCACCGGCACGCTCATCGAGCGCCCGCACAGCTTTTCCACGGCCTGCAACATCGCCACGCAGATCATCGCGCAGGTGGCGAGCAACCAGTATGGCGGGCAGTCTATCTCGCTGGCGCACCTGGCGCCGTTTGTGCAGGTAAGCCGTGAAAAAATTCGCCAGCAGGTCTTGCAGGAAAGCAAGACCATCGGCGTGGAGCTGTCGGTGGATAAAATCCATGCGCTGGTAGAGCAGCGGCTGCGCGAAGAGGTGCGCCGCGGCGTGCAGACCATCCAATACCAGGTGGTCACGCTGATGACCACCAACGGCCAGGCGCCGTTTGTGACGGTCTTTATGTATTTGAACGAGGCCAAAAACGAGCAGGAAAAGCGCGATTTGGCGATGGTCATCGAAGAGGTGCTGTCTCAGCGCTACCAGGGCGTGAAAAACGAAAAGGGTGTCTGGGTAACCCCCGCGTTCCCCAAGCTGGTGTATGTCTTGGAAGAGGACAATGTTTCTCCCGAAGCGCCCTACTATTATCTAACAGAGCTGGCGGCCAGGTGCACGGCCAAGCGCATGGTGCCGGATTATATTTCCGAAAAGATCATGAAGCAGCTCAAGGTAGACCAAAACGGCGATGGGCAATGCTATACCTGCATGGGGTGCCGCAGCTTTTTGACGCCCTATGTCGATGAAAACGGCAAGCCGAAATACTACGGCCGCTTTAACCAGGGGGTCGTCACGGTCAACCTCGTGGACATCGGCCTTTCCGCCGGCAAGGATATGGACAAATTCTGGGAGATCTTTGACGAGCGGATGGAGCTTTGCCATCGTGCGCTGCAATGCAGGCATGAGCGCCTGACCGGCACGGTGTCGGATGTGGCGCCGATTTTGTGGCAGTATGGCGCGCTGGCCCGTTTGAAAAAGGGCGAAAAGATCGACAAGCTGCTGCACGGCGGGTATTCCACCATTTCGCTGGGCTATGCGGGCCTGTGGGAATGCGTATACAGCATGACTGGCAAAAAGCTGACAGAGCCGGATGGCGAGGCCTTTGGGCTGGAAATTATGCGCAAGCTCAACGAAT
>UREB01000124.1 GCA_900546685.1 uncultured Eubacteriales bacterium
CAATACAAAACAGGCGGAGGTAGGGGATAAAGTCTGTGTAGAATTGGGCGCCAGGGGCATGCTACGCGCTACTTGGCTGGCGTACATTTTTCCGCTTGTGATGTTGTTTGCAGGCGTGGCGGCCGGTTATTTTCTTGCGCCAGAAAACAGCCGAGACATCATCGCTGCCTTTGCCGGGCTTGCGGGCGCCGGGCTTGCTTATATTTTGCTAAAGATAAACAATAAAAGATTTGAAAAAGATGCCGCTTTGCAGCCACAGATGAGGGAAATTGTCAAATAAACGTTTGCTTGGCAAAAGCGAAAGTCTTAAAAATAAATTTGAGAGGGGCAATGAGATGCTACATTATGAAAGAATCAAGCAGGTAGACCAAGAGATCTACAAGGTATTTGAACAAGAACTCAATCGCCAGCAGACACACCTAGAGTTGATTGCAAGCGAAAACTTTGTGGACGAAGCGGTATTAGAGGCATCCGGTTCGATTTTGACCAACAAGTATGCTGAGGGGTATCCGGGCCGGCGTTACTATGGCGGATGCGAATTTGTGGATATTGCAGAGAACCTTGCCATCGAGCGCGCAAAGAAGTTGTTTGGTGCAGAGCATGTCAACGTACAGCCCCACAGTGGTTCCCAAGCGAACGCAGCGGTGTATTTTGCGATGCTACAGCCAGGCGATACCATTTTGGGGATGAGCCTGGACCATGGTGGGCATTTGACCCATGGAAGCCCGGTAAACTTCTCTGGAAAAACATACCATTTTGTTTCCTATGGCGTATCGAAGGACACGGGCTACATCGACTATGAACAGGTACGCGAACAGGCGCTCAAACATAAGCCGAAAATGATTGTTGCAGGTTATTCTGCCTATACGCGTATTTTGGACTTTGAAAAATTCCGTCAGATCGCAGACGAGGTAGGTGCCTATTTGATGGTGGATATCGCCCATATTGCTGGTCTGGTTGCCACTGGTGTGCATCCCAGCCCGGTGCCAATGGCAGATTTTGTTACGACCACCACACACAAAACGCTGCGCGGCCCCAGGGGCGGCATGATCATGTGCAAAGAGCAATATGCAAAGCAGATCGATAAGGCGATATTCCCTGGTACACAGGGCGGCCCGTTGATGCATATCATTGCGGCAAAGGCAGTTGCGTTTGAATTGGCACTGCAGCCGGAGTTTAAAACTTACTGCCAGCAGATTGTCAGCAATGCAAAAGCGCTGGCAGCGGCTTTGGTGGAGTATGGCATCCAGCTCGTATCTGGAGGTACCGATAACCACCTGATGCTCATTGATCTTAGAGGGACGGGAAAGACAGGCAAAGTGGCAGAAACGCTCTTGCATTCGGCCAACATCACGACCAACAAAAATGCAATTCCCTTTGATCCTGAAAAACCGTTTGTCACGAGCGGCATCCGTATCGGAACGCCGGCTGTTACGACGAGGGGCATGAAAGAAGAGGATATGAAGACCATTGCTTTGTGCATTGCCGAGGTCATCAAACAGGGTGAACAAGCTGTGCCGCAGGTGAAGGAGAAGGTACTAGCGCTGTGTAAAAAGTATCCTTTGTATCAGGACTAAGCATTCAAAAAAGGGCATGAGATATGCCCTTTTTTTATTTTGCCGATCAAGCGAGTAAAAGAACGAAAATCAGTGCAAAATAATGTTGACAAAATTCCTAGGATATGATATTTTCAAATCAATCTAGAGTAGATTAGTCGGATTTAGGGAGGGCGTAAGTGAAAATTTCTACCAAAGGGAGATACGGCCTCAAAGCCGTGATGGAAATCGCCAGACAAGCAGACAATGGGCATGTTTCTATGCGCGATTTATCACAGACAACGGGCATTTCGGCGTCTTATCTTGAGCAATTGTTTAAAAAGCTAAGAGCAGCCGGTGTTTTGCGCTCCGTGCGCGGCGCACAGGGGGGCTATGCGCTGGCAAAGTCTACACGCGAAATTACGGCCGGCGAAGTGCTCCGGGCTTTGGAAGGCTCGATGGCACCCACCGTATGTGCACAAAAGGAATATGCGGGATGCGTAGGCCGTGAATTCTGCATTGAGTCGTATCTATACCAGCGCATCCGGGAAAGTATAGACAATGTGATAGATGCCATCACATTGGCGGAGATGCTGGAGATAGAAAAGCAGCAATCGTTACAGCGCCCCAAACATCTTTGCGGCGCTCGGGAGGGAATATGATGGAACAGAAGCACATTTATATGGACTATGCGGCAACAACCTATGTGAAGCCGGAAGTATTGGCGGAAATGACCCCGTATTTTACTGAGTATTTTGGCAACCCATCCAGCGTACACAGCTATGCAAGGGAAACCAAGAAGGCAATGGATCATGCCAGGGAGCAGATTGCGGAGGCCATTGGCGCGATGCCTAGTGAGATATTCTTTACCTCTGGGGCCACGGAAAGCGACAACTGGGCCATCAAAGGCATGGCGTATGCGCATCAAAAGAAAGGGAAGCATATCGTCACGACAAAAATAGAGCATCATGCTGTGCTTCATGCCTGCGAGACGTTGGAAAAAGAGGGTTTTCGCGTTACCTATTTGGATGTGGACGAATATGGCCTCGTAACGCCGGAACAAGTGAAACAAGTGATTTGTGATGATACGATTCTTGTATCCGTGATGTTTGCCAATAACGAAATTGGTACCATTGAACCAATTCGGGAAATAGGCGCAGTATGCAGAGAAAAAGGCGTGGTTTTTCATACCGATGCTGTCCAAGCCTTTGGAGCGATACCGATACAGGTAGATGAAATGAATATTGATATGCTGTCCATTACAGGGCATAAGCTCTATGGGCCAAAGGGAACCGGTGCGCTATATATACGAAAGGGCATCATTTTGAAAAACCTGATCGATGGGGGCGCGCAGGAACGTGGAAAAAGAGCAGGAACAGAGAACATTGCAGGCATTGTAGGCTTGGGTAAGGCAGCGCAGCTGGCACAAGCACAGATGAAGGAAAACGCACAACGATTGACGGCGCTAAGGGATAGGCTAATTCAGGGCCTACTGCAGCAGATCCCGGAAACCCGGCTCAACGGCCATCCAACAAAACGATTGCCCAACAATGTTAATGTTTGTTTTCGATATATTGAAGGGGAGTCTTTGCTGCTCTTATTGGATAGGGCCGGCATTGCAGGCTCCAGTGGGAGTGCGTGCACCTCTGGCTCGCTGGATCCGTCTCATGTATTGTTGGCCATAGGCCTGCCGCATGAAATTGCGCACGGATCGCTGCGGCTGACTTTGGGCGCCAGCACGACAGAAGAGGATGTGGATTACGCCATTGAGTGCTTGAAAAATATCGTTTCTCGCTTAAGGGAAATGTCGCCTTTGTATCATCAGTAAAGGAGCTTGTATCCATGTATAGTGAAAAGGTAATGGATCATTTTATGAATCCAAGAAATGTTGGGGATGTAGAGGATGCCAATGCCGTTGGCGAAGTAGGAAACGCAAAATGCGGAGATATTATGAAGATTTCCATGAAGATCAATGATGACGGCGTGATCGAAGATGTGAAGTTTAAAACTTTTGGTTGCGGCGCGGCAGTTGCTACAAGCAGCATTGCAACGGAAATGATCAAAGGAAAAACAGTGGAGGAAGCGGAAAAACTTTCCAACAAGGCCGTGATCGAAGCTTTGGATGGGCTGCCGCCTGCTAAGATCCATTGCAGCGTTTTGGCGGAAGAGGCCGTGAAAGCGGCGCTTAAGGATTATCACGAAAATCATGAAAAATGATTTGCCGAAAATAAACAGCATTGCCAAATAACGCTTTCATGATTGTGCCCCGGATGGTTCATACTATGGATAGACTATCAAAAGAAAGGGGAATTTGCATGAAAGCCAAATATGTAGTAGCAGGTATGGCGGTTAGCTCTCTTCTCGGAGCTACGGCAGCGCTGGCCATTGCAGGAGATTTGAATGCCAACGGGATGAAAAAAATCTCTAAGCGTGTTGAACGCGGTGCAAAGCAAATGGGTATCCAGCTTTGATCCTAGGCGGCCTTTGGGCCGCCTTTGCTTTTTGCAAAGAATTGGCAAGATGATGCGTGTAGGCGTATAAAATCTTCCTAATTATGATTTGAAAAACAGTGATAAATCAGGTATACTGGTATCAGCCGTATTGAGCAATTTTTAGAATTGAGGTATAAGCGATGGATAGAGATGATCGTACCATGGCATTCGCGCCTGTACGCGATGAGTCCTGTGGGGAAATCCTCTTACGTGTATACGACGCCTTAAAGACCAAAGGATATGACCCCGTCAATCAGTTGGTCGGTTACTTGATTTCTGGCGATCCTACGTATATTACGAGCTATAAGAATGCGCGAAGCCTAATTTGCCGTTTTGAGCGTGATGAGCTATTGGAAGAGGTCATGCGCTATTACCTAACGCATAAAACAGAATAAATGGAAGTTCGTAAGCTTGGACAGAGCGGTCTGGTAGTTTCCCGGCTTTGCTTTGGTACGCTGACGATGGGCCCTTTGCAACGGAATTTTACGCCTTCTTATGGCGCAGAGCTGTTGGCAGAGGGCTTTTTGCAAGGCATAAACTGCTTGGATACGGCGGAGTATTATCAAAATTATGACCACATTCGCGAGGGTTTGCGCTATAAGCCGGATGCAGTTGTCATCACAAAATGCCACGCATACGACAGGGCCGGGGCGTTGGATAGCGTTGACAAGGCATTGTCGGGGCTAGGTAGAAAGTATTTAGACTGTATGATGCTGCATGAACAGGAGAGCAGATGGACGCTGAAAGGACATGAAGAAGCGCTAAACACCTTTGCAGAGCTAAAGGACAAAGGAGTTTTACGCTCTATCGGCGTATCTACTCATTTTGTGGACTGTGCACAGGCTGCATCTATTCATCCCGGGATTGATATTCTTGAGGCCATTTGCAATCAAGGAGGCGTGGGCATCATCGACGGAACGGAACAGGATATGGAAGCTGCCCTTTCCAAGGCCCATGACTTTGGAAAAGGCGTTGTTGCCATCAAGGCCCTGGCCGGCGGACATTACTCGGCCAGCCCGGCCCAAAGCATACGCTATGTGTTAGGAAAGCCCTTTATCGATTGCCTTGCTGTGGGGATGCAAAGCGCAGAGGAGATTGTTTGCAATGTAGCTTTGGCCGAAAATAGATGTAGCGAGGAAATGTTGAGCAGTGTACAGAGGCAAAGCCGTGCGCTGCATGTTGCGGAGTGGTGTATAGGCTGCGGTACTTGTGAGCGCAGGTGCCAGGCACAGGCAATCCGAGTAGTCAATGGGAAAGCGATACCGGATCTGGATAAGTGCGTACTATGCGGGTATTGTGCAGGCTCCTGTCCGGAATTTTGTATAAAGGTGTTTTGATATGAAAATAGCAGGACTCGATGTGGGACAAGCACGCATCGGCATAGCAATTTCCGATGAGATGGAAATTTTGGCAAGCAGTGTGGAGAGTTATCACTGCAAAG
>UREB01000125.1 GCA_900546685.1 uncultured Eubacteriales bacterium
GGTCAAGTAGATTTCCACATTCCCCTGGGGCAACACCAGCTGATCTCCCTGTCTTGTCATCGCTTGTTCGGAAACGTCGTCCCGAATGATAACGCCTTCCTCCGTTACCTCATAGGTTCCACTATACGCTTGGCCCATGACTACCATTTCGCAGGTATTGTCCGCCTTAAACTCAACGGAAAGGTTCATCGATGGCATCATCTGCTGAATCTCCTCCTGGGTGACTGTAACGCCGTTGGCCTTCCCGCCCGTCATGTTCCATTTTCCCACATACGCTTGATTGTCCGTGCTGCCGCAGCCTGCTAGGCACAGCATAGCCAGCAACAGCAGCGCTGCAAACAGGCTTGTCCTTTTTTTATGCAGCATTGTTACCTCCTCCTATACATTGGCATAGCTGGAGTATAGCGGCCATGGTGTTCATTGACAACGTTGTTCGGCTTGCCTCCCCTACTTTCGCGCAAATTTCCGTTCGTTCTCCTTTTTTTGAGGCCAATAGCAAATAGAGGAAACGAAATCGTTTCCTCTATTTCTCATTTTTCAATGTGGCAGTCTCCGCTGCTCGTCTGAATGGTATAGACAGGAGCCGCCTGGCCGGTATTTTGGCCCGCAAAATCGTTCCTCAGATCTCCGCTGCCGGTATCAAAGGCAAGGGTAAATACGCTGTTTTCCGGCAGATGAAGCTCAATATCCCCCGATGTTGTCGTAAAGGACAAGGATTCCGGCTGTGCATTGAGGCCCACCTCTATTTCCCCGCTGGTGCTATTTGCTTGTAGATGCGTAGCCGTACCGGAAAATGCAATATCGCCAGAGGTGGTAGCAATCTTCGCTTGCTGCGCTGATAGCTGCGCAATCTCCATATCCCCGCTGGTCGATTGGGCTGTCAGCTGCCCGATCTCTCCTTGGCCAAGCGCTATATCTCCGCTACTGGTTTGCAGGCTCATCTGCTCTAATACGATGCCGCCTTTTACCTCAATGTCGCCGCTGGTGCTCGTGAGCTGTAGGCTCTGTACTGTACCGGAAAACTCAATATCTCCAGCGCCGCTGTCTATGGCCAGGGCCAACGCATCGGCCTTTACACCCTCCACTTTGATTGTACCGCTCTGCGTATCGATGGAAAGCGCTCCCTGATATCCCTTGGGAATCTGTATTTCCAGATCTGACAAACGTGCGTTTCCTAGGAAAAAATCCCACCAGCGGACGCTTTTTTCCGAGGAAATCTCCAGCGTATCCCCTGTTTGCTGTGTAGAAAAGTAGATCATGTCCTCATGCTCTTCTGCCTTTTGTAAAATATGGAGGGAGCTATCTTCGCTTTGCGTAAGGATGATATCGCCCAGGCCCCAGTCTATCCGGATCTGTGATACGCCGTCACCCATCCCCTGTTGCTTTACAGTTGTGAAGTTGTTTCTGTTGGAAACGCCCCAGTGAAACCCAGGACCATTGGCCAAGCCCCAGATCAGTGCGCAAAGGGCCAGCGCCAAAATAATGCTCCAGGCGATGACCCGCCGTCTTCCGCTTCGGTAACTCATTTTCTATCCTCCTTCATCTGTATGATGCCCTTTATGATATTTTCTACCGCCGCCGCGGCGATAAATAGGATCCAGGAATACCCCCAGCTTCCGCACAAAAAGCTAAAGAGAAAATAGGCTACGACGACCAGAGACCAATATGCGCTGTGAAACGCCTGGAACGCTTTTTTCTGGTGATTGGTCTTCGTGCGCCACTCCTTGAAATCCTCTACGATATTTTCATCCTGTTTTTCATAAACCGGCCGTGTCATGTGGTTATAGATCAGCATGCCGGTAGCGCCTGCGATGCATCCGAAAAACAACACGAGACCCAAGATCTCCAGCCCGATGCTCTCAAAAAGGATGATCATCACCGGGCTTAAAATATACATCATAACAGCCGCTGCAGTAAGCAGCGCGCTCTTCTTTCGTTCCTGTTCACTGGGGCCCTGCATGCTGTGCGGACGTACGCTATCCACCAGCTCGGAAAGATCGCCCAGCCCCGTGATTACGGCATTGTATGCTTCTTCTTCCGATTTGCCATGTAAAAGCTGCTCGTTGTATTTTTCAATGAGATTTGCGGTCAGCTCCTCTTTAAGCTCGTTTACCTTCTTGCTTTCCGGCACACCCGCAAATTCATGATCGATATAGGCGCGGATCTTGTTTACCATGATTTCGTTTCCTCCTTAAAAGATCAGCTGTTCTATTAGAGCTTTGGTATCGCTCCATTGTGCCAGGCACTGCTTGTAATATGCCTGCCCTTCCTTTGTGATGGCATAGTACCTGCGTCTGGCTCCTGTTTTTTCATCACCCCAATAGGAAAGGATATAGCCCGCCTGTTCCAGCCGCCGAAAGGCCGTATACAGCGTTGCTTCCTTTAATTCATACTGCCCTTTGGTCTTTTCCTGTATCGTCTTGTTGATCTCATAGCCATAGCTATCCTTATCCATCAGCCGACGCAGGATGATGGCCTCCGTATAGCCGCGAAGCGCATCCGAAGCGATGGGCATGCAATCACCTTCTTCCTATCTATACTATACACAAATATACCTCATCTTTCGAGGTATATCAAGAAATAATTTTGATGTTTTTTCCTCTTCTTTTTTCCCTGAACTTTCGACAATTTTAATAAATCGATAACAAAAAAGTGCCCAAAACACATGGGTGGTATGGTATAATAATAATAATTTGAACGTTCCTTTTCTCCGCCGTATTTATGTACGATTTCTATGGCTCGTCTTTGGCTCATACACTTTAGCGCAGCCAAACAGCATACAAGCGGGCCGCTTATTGATAATTTTTATGTGTGGAGGTTTTTTTCATGGCAAAATATATCATTGCCCACGATTTCGGCACCAGCGCAAATAAGGCGTCTCTGTTTACCACAGAGGGCAAATTTGTAAAGACCGCAACAGCCGAATATCCCACCTATTATACCAATCAAAGCTGGGTTGAGCAGGATCCGGAGGACTGGTGGGCGGCCTTTTGCCAAACGACCAAGACGCTGATGCAAGGCATTCCCAAAGAGGATGTGCTGTGTGTCAGCTTTGACGGCACCTATCCCAACTGTCTTTGTGTAGATAAAGACGGCAAGCCGCTGCACCGGGCTATGATCTGGCAGGATACGCGGGCCTACAAACAGGCGGAGGAGATCACGAAAAAGATCCCGGCCAAGTACACGGCCGACCGAGCCAACCATGTGATGCAGACAGACCGCACGCTGCCAAAGCTGCTTTGGATCAAGGAAAACCAGCCGGAAATCTTTGCCAAGACCGCGATGGTGCTTCCCTGCGTTTCCAACTATATCGTGATGCGGATGACGGGCGTGGCCTGCTGCGACTATTCCGTCGGTAAGGGCACGGCCATGGTAACAATGGATTATTCCGACTATGCGGATGAAATATTAGAAGCTGCCGGCATCACACGCGAAATTCTGCCCAAACTTTGCGACCGCACCACCATCGCTGGCGAGGTAACGGAGGAGTTTGCCGACCAATGCGGGCTGGCTGTGGGCACCAAGCTGGTCGTAGGCTCGCATGATTCGGCCTGTACCTCTATTGGCGCAGGCATCTCCGAACCGGGCGACTGCTATATGAATGGCGGCACCTCTGCCGGCATTGTCTTCAAGCGGAAGCCGGGCGATACCACGACAGGCGGCCAAACCGCCTCTTCCGGCTCTTCCTTCCGCTGGCTGCGCGATACCATTTGCCAATATGAACAATTTTTGGCCAAAAGCGAAGGGCGCAGCGCATATGATATCATTGACGAAGAGCTGGCTGAGGCGCCCATCGGCTCTCATGGGGTGATGTTCCATCCCTATCTGGCTGGCGAACGCGAGCCGCGCAACAATCCGCGCGCCAAAGGCTCGTTTGTCGGCATCACGCTGACGACCACCCGCCAGGATATTATGCGCAGCGTCATCGAGGGGATCGGGCTGAATATCAATTTGATTCTGCAAGAGGCGCGGGACAGAGGTTATGTCGTAGACCGTATGCCCATCGTAGGCGGCCTGGGCAAAAGCGAAATCGTCAAGCAGATTTTTGCTGACATCATGAACGTAGAGTTAATCACTTACGAATATATGGACGAAGCGGCTACTGTGGGCGCCGCTGTGCTGGGCGGGATGGCCCTTGGGCTATATGAGGATGAGTCTGCCGTGCATAAATTCATGAAGGTAACAAGCGTAACAAAGCCCATTGCGGAAAACCACGCAGCGTATCAAAAGCTAATGCCCCTGTTTGAGGATGTTTACAACGCAATGGTTCCCCTCTACGAAAAAATGTAAGAAGGAAAAAAGGACGGCTGCGGCCGTCCTTTTGCATGCACATCCTGCGGTGGAAGCGTAGGCCGCCGTCTGCACCTAGCTTGCAACGCCTGAAGATAGAATTTTCCTTTGCGATACATTCGCGGCATCGCCACACACTCCTCTTTCGGTATTTGAAAATTTCTGTTGTATCTATGCGCTCTAAAAAAACAAGCATCCTCTGTGCCAAAAAAGGACGGGAATCCCGTCCTTTTTGAAGTTGTTAGGCGTTTTCTTCCGCGTATTGCTTTAATACCTCCGGCGGCGTCATGGTGCGTGCCGCAATTTCCTCTAAAGAAAGCCCTTGTGCCTGCATGCGCTTAACAACCGCATGCATCGGCTCCCCCACCTCGATGATATGATCATCCGGATCATAAAACCGAATGACTCGCTGCCCCCATGGCATTTGCTTTGCCGAATGAACGTAACTTCCCTCTCCATAAAACCGCAGGCGTTCCAAAAAGCCGTCCAGATCCTCCGACTCAAAGTAGAGCTCCGATTGGCAGCCTCCGTAGCAGATCTGCTCCGCTTGTAAGCCGGTGAAAGCCAGCCAGCTTTCCTCCGTCTGTAAAGCAAACGGGCCTTCCATGGTTACGTTGGCGCCCAAGTCCGCCAGCACACGTCTATGCAAAACGGTTTGGTAAAAAGCTTTGGACCGCTCCATATCCTTGACCACCAGCAACGGACAAATAAAACGCATTGTCGTCCTTCCTCCTCATTCTTTTTTCTTAGTATAAAGAATGGGAGAGCCACTATGCTTGTAAGATATGGACAAAATCAAGGCTGTGTCGTCCGATACCCTGTGTTAAAATCCACTAAGTTTTCCAGCGCATCGCCGGATAGGTATGCTCTTAGGTTGCGTTGGCAAATGCCAAGGATGCGCGCCAGCGTAATCGGTAGATGATACCCCCCTGCCACATGAGGCGTAATCATAGCGCCCGGCGCATGCCAAAGCGGATGCTTTGCCGGCAAAGGCTCCGGCTCCACCACATCCAGGCAGGCGCCAGATAAATGCCCGCTTTCCAATACGCGGCACAGGGCATTGGTATCCACGATATTGCCCCGGCCTACGTTGACGAGCAAAGCGCCCTGCTTCATACTCCTCAGCTTGGCTTCATCGAAAGATCGGAAGAGCAC
>UREB01000126.1 GCA_900546685.1 uncultured Eubacteriales bacterium
TCTGTTTGCCAGGGTGAACGAAGAAGGAGATAGCCTCCATATCGAAGCTGTCTGTACGCTGGAGGCGGATACTTCCGCGGAGCGCACCATGACGGTGGTAACGGATGCATATGCCCTGGGTCATGATGTGGTGTTGGAAGAGGAGCAGGTTAGCGTATGCGTCGCTAGCGCCAAGGCAAAAGGACAGGTACCGGTTAGAGAACAGGTTTCCGTACCGCTGGAGGAACAGCCTTCCAAGGTTTTGAGCTGTTTTGCCAATGCCTGCGCTGCAAGGGCAACAGCAGAGCAAGATAAGATCTGCATCGATACCGTGGTACAGTGCGATGTTTTGTTTTTAGACCGCAATGAAGAGCTGCAAAGCATCCGCTGCGAGATCCCGGTACACTTAGAAGAGGAAGCGCCGGGCATGACAGCGTGCATGCAGGTATTTGCCCATGTGGTCTGCGAGCAGATTCAAGCGGTAACCAATGGAGATGGGCTGGATATCAGAGTGATGCTGGCCTGGGAAGCAGAAGGCGAACAAGAACAGGAGATTACGCTGGTGTGCGGTATAGAGCTGGAGGAGGAGTCGGAAAAGAGGCCGGCGGGCATCATCATCTATTTTGTGGGGATGGGCGAAGATCTCTGGGATGTGGCCAAACGGTACCGTGTAAGGATGGAGGATATTCGCTATAAGGGAAAAGAAGAAAATAAGCCGGTGGAAAAGGGTGATAAACTGATCCTGATTTGCCGATAAAAGAAAAAAGCGGTAAGCACAGCTTACCGCTTTTTTTATATTGGCAGCCTATACGAGCGATTGACAGCACACACAGTAAGGAACCATAGAACGCAAAGATGCTTGGGCTATATGAGCCTGCTCATAGGAAGGAAAAAGGCCGAATACAGCAGAGCCGCTGCCCGTCATGGCGGCATACAAGGCCCCGCTTTGGTATAGCTTATCCTGAAGCTGAGCGATAATGGGAAGGTACTTTTCCGCTGCCGGCTGCAAGTCGTTGCCGCCATAGGCGCGCATGGCCGCACCATCCAGCGCCAAAAGAGCCCGATAAAACGCATCATTGTCGATGGGAAGGCCGGAGGGAGATGCATCATAACAGGCATACATCTGCTGGGTGGACAAGCCTTGGGCGGGCTTTGCGATGACAAAGCTAAACGAGCGACGCATATGGAGATGAGTATGCGTTTCTCCGATCCCCGTAACACGGGCCAGCCCTCCCTTGAGCGCAAAGGGGATATCCGCCCCTAGCTGCAGGGCAAGCGCAAAGAGCGCTTCCTCAGAAAAAGGATGGCCAAAGTGGTCATTCAATGCCTTCAGTACGGCGGCGGCATCGCCGCTGCCTCCGCCAAGGCCAGCTTCCATAGGGATGCGCTTTTCTAGGCGTATTCGGCATCCGCCGGAAATCCCTGCCTGTTGATAAAAGAGCAGCGCTGCCCGCGTGGCAAGGTTGTTTACGATGGGCTGTTCCGGGCTACATACCGTCGAACATGCGTCTTGGCCGGGTGTAATGGTGAGCTTGTCGTGTAGGTCGACGCTGCAAAACAGGGAATCCAAGAGATGGTATCCATCTGGGCGGGTACCGGTGATTTTCAGCGTAAGATTCAATTTAGCGGTAGAGCGCGCAGAGATCAAAACACAACGACTCCTTTTCCGGTAGTTTTCGTAGTTTCATTGTATCAGACCCATTTTTTTTGGCAAGGGCGGTTAAAAAATTCCAGATTGGACAAACTTTGGATACATAACATCAAGGGAAAACGAGGCGTTTACAAATGAAACGATGGATAGCATTTCTCATTGCGCTCAGCTTAGCAACTGCGCAAGGCGTACCGCCGGTATTCCGCCTGCACGTCATTGCAGACAGCAACAGCGAAGCGGATCAGGCCATCAAGCTGGCGGTTCGAGACGCCATCATTCAAGAGCTGGGCGATATGGATGGGGCACAGACAAGCCAGGAAGCGGAGCAGTACGCGGCCCAGCATTTGGAGGAATTGATAGAAACTGCAAACGGCGTATTGGAAGAAGAGGGATTCCCTTACCGGGCAACGGCAGAGATTGGCACCTTTGAATTTCCGGATAAGACATACGGCGACGTGCTATTTCCAGCAGGCGAGTATCGGGCGCTGCGCATCAAGCTAGGGCAGGCAGAGGGGCAAAATTGGTGGTGTGTGCTGTTTCCGCCACTGTGTTTATTGGAGCCCGTGCAAACAGAAGAAAATTGGCAGCCTTCTGACGGTGTGGAATATGAATCATTTTTAGCAGGGCTGTTTGAATAAAGGAGGAACGCGGTATGGAGTACACAAAGCATGCACCGGCAAAGCTGCTGGGGTTGGTCATCGCGCTGAGCACAATGCTGACGCTGATGTTTCCCAATCAACAGGCGGCGTTGGCGGCAACGGTAAATTTAAAAAAAGGGTCGCAGGGCCCGTTGGTAAAGACCGTACAGCAAAAGCTAAAAAATTGGGGCTATTATGACGGCAGTGTAGACGGCATATTTGGCAGCGGTACGGAAAAGGCTGTTAAATATTTCCAGAGCACCAACGGATTGACGTCTGATGGTATCATCGGCCCTGCCACAGCCGCAAAACTAGGCATTCAGCTTGAAAGCAGCGGGACCAGCGGCAGCAGCTCGCCCTCGCAGAACCAAGCGGACGTTACGCTTTTGGCAAGGGCCATTCATGGCGAGGCCAGGGGAGAACCGTATAAAGGGAAAGTGGCAGTGGCCGCTGTGATTTTAAACAGAGTAAAGAGCGCGGAATTCCCCAATTCCATTTCAGGCGTTATCTATCAGCCGGGCGCATTTGACGCAGTCGCGGACGGGCAGTTTAACCTGACACCGGACAACGAGGCTTATCGCGCGGCCAAGGATGCGCTAAACGGATATGACCCGACAAAGGGTTGCCTATATTATTACAATCCTAAGACGGCAACCAATGAATGGATAAAACAGCGCCCGATCATGCTGACCATTGGCCAGCACGTATTTTGTAAATGAGGGAGGATGCCATGCAGACAAAGCATACATGGACACAGACAAAAATCTGGCGTTTGATTGCGGTGGCCATGCTGGTGATCGCTGTGGTTTTGGCCATGTTTCTGACACAGAGCCTAGGCCGGAAAAATGCCTATGCTCAGCAGCTGAACAATGCCTATGACCAAGCATTGGGAGAGATCTCCGGCAATGTTTCCAACATGGGGGCAGAGCTGGCCAAGCTGCGCGTCAGTACCTCCCAAGCGCAGCAAGCCCTGCTGCTGGGTGGCCTTTGGAGGCTGGCCGGGGAAACACAGGGCGCGCTGTCGACACTGCCGCTGCCGGAGGATGTGAGCGAGCCGCTGCTTACCTTTGTCAATGAATTGGGAGATTATTGCTATCTGCTGTCTGAAAAGATAGAGCAGGGGACGGACATTTCCCAAGAAGAATACGATACGCTCAAAACCATGGAAGAGCAGAGCAACGAATTGTCAAAGCTGCTGGATCAGAGGCGTGCAGAGGGCATTCACTGGGACATAGACGATCCGTCTAAACAGCTTGAAATGCTCAACGGAAGCGGCAAAAACGCCAGCAAAGTCATGGAGAGCATGCAGCAGCGTCCAAGGCTGATTTACGATGGCGCCTTTTCAGAAAAGGCGGAGAATATTCAGCCTAAAAATGCACAGGGCCCGGAAGTCAGCGTAGAGCAGGCGCTGGAAACGGCAGAGAGCTTTTTCCCCGGCGATTACGAGCAAACCGGTGAACAGAATGAGGGGTTGATTCCAACGTACGAATTTCAATGTACGATGGACGACGGGCTGGTGATAGATGTCAGCGTAACCAAGCGAGACGGCTTGCTGTACCAGGCGTTGCCAAACAGCGCAGGCAGCGAGACCGTGCGCCCTTCGGAGGAGCAGTTGTCTGCGCTGGAGGAAACGGCGGCTCAATATCTTCAACAAAGAGGGTATCCGGAGATGCGAGGCGCTTACGCGCAATATTACAACGGCATGGCGGTTTTAAATATGCTGCCGGTGCAAAACGAGGTGTATTTGTACCCGGATCTGGTTAAAGTTTGGATCGAGGTGGAATCCGGACGTATCGTGGGGATGGACGCCAACAATTATATCGTGTACCATACGGATAGGCAGATGGAAAACAAGACCACCATCGACCAGGCAGCCATGGAACAGCGCGTGGCGCAGCGCCTGGATATTCAGGCGTGTAGGCTGGCCTTGATCCCCACCGACGATATGGGAGAGGCATTGTGCTATGAATTTGTCGGCACCAACGGCGGCGATTCGTTCTATGTACATATCAACGCCGAAACGGGCGAGGAAGAGGACATTTTACAAATCATCGACGCGGAGGATGGAACCTTTGTATATTGACGACAAACAAAACAAAGCGGGAATTCCATTTTTAGGGAATTGTATGCTATACTATATAATAACCTAGAAAGGAAAGGGCGTGAAAACATGACATTGGAATGGTTGGCACATTCGTGCTTTTGTTTGGCCAATGAAGAGGGGCATCGGTTGCTGATAGACCCTTATAAGGGCGAGGATACGGGGTATAAGGAGCCCCAGCTGGATAAAGTGGATGTTGTCATCTGTTCTCATGGGCATATGGACCACGCGAATACCGCAGTCATTCAAAATCCCGACTATATGAAGATAGACAAGGCAGGCCATTTTGAAACCAAAGGGTTTGCCATAGACACGGTGCCTACTTATCATGATAATGAAAATGGGGCAAAGCGCGGGAAAAACCTTGTTTCCATCGTTGAGACGGACGGCTTGCGCTTTTGTCATTGCGGAGATTTGGGCCATGTGCTGGGCAAAGAACAGGTAAAGGTACTGGGAAAGATCGACGTATTGATGATTCCGGTAGGCGGCTTGTTTACCATAGACGCCAAACAGGCGGCCAAGGTTGTCGAGGCGTTGGATGTAAAGATCGTGATCCCGATGCACTACAAGACAGAGGCCTGCCGCTATGATCTAGCGCCGGTAGAGGACTTTTTGGAAGAGATGAAAAAAAGCGAGTATGCC
This sequence comes from uncultured Eubacteriales bacterium, assembly GCA_900546685.1. Classification (GTDB taxonomy): domain Bacteria; phylum Bacillota; class Clostridia; order Christensenellales; family QAND01; genus UMGS1975. Next base: position 5,012 of record UREB01000126.1, read on the forward strand.
ATCAGCATGTACCATGATTCTGTGATGCGTTTGGATGGATACACCATTCCGAAACGGGCGAAAGTCTATGTGATGGAATCCAAATATTAAAAGAAAAAGAGCGGGAACCCCGCTCTTTTTTATTGGTTTTTTTCACCGGAAAGCAGCTCTTTTTGTTCATTGGCAATGAACTGGTTTTCGTAGAGCCGCCGGTAATACCCGTGCTGGGCCATCAGCTCTTCATGCGTCCCCTTTTCAATGAGCGTTCCGTGCCGCAAAACCAAAATGACGTCCGCGTGGCGGATGGTACTCAGCCGATGGGCAATGACAAACGCCGTACGCCCGACAAACGTGCGTTCGATGGCCTGCTGAATGAGCTGCTCTGTCTCGGTATCGATGGAGCTGGTGGCCTCATCCAGCACAAACAACGGCGG
>UREB01000127.1 GCA_900546685.1 uncultured Eubacteriales bacterium
TTTGCAAAATATGACACGTTTGTCATAATTGCGCCGGGGCGTTGCAAAACCGCCCAAACTTGCGTACAATAGGGCGGAAGGAGTTAAGGATGGAACAACAGAAACCTTTTATCAAATATGTGCCCAACCTGCTGACGGTGTTTCGCTTGCTGCTGGTGCCGGTGTTTTATGTTGTGTTTTGGCGGCCGGGTTTTCTTTTGCCGGACCGCTTTTTGGCATGCCTGGTGTTTGTGACGGCCGTGTTTACCGACTGGCTGGATGGCGTGATCGCCAGAAAATACAACGCGTCCAGCAATTTCGGCAAGCTCATGGATCCTTTGGCGGACAAGCTCATGACCATCATGGCGCTGTTCTGCTTTTATGTCAGCGGTTTGGTGGACTGGCTGTTTCTGGCCATCGTCATCCTCAAAGAGCTGGCGATGGTGGTGGGCGGCTATGTGCTGTTGACCTACCGCATCGTGGTATACAGCAAGATGTGCGGCAAGGTGGCGGCCTGCCTGTTTTACCTGGCCATCGTGATGACGTTTTTCCCGCAGGTTTGGCCGTGGAACACCTATGTGTTGTATGCGGCGCTGGCATTGATGGTGTATTCATTCTTCTTTTACCTGTGCGACGGTATTCGTCAGCTCAGACAGCGCAAACGAGAAGGCAAGACCCTCAAAGGACAGCAAAAACAGCCGAAAGGACAAAAATAGAAACGGCACAATGCTCCGCCAATGATCGCGGGGCTTTTTGTATACATGAAAGAAGATAAACAAATAAGTATCTTGGTTGACTTTTTGTGAGTTTGATGGGAAAATAAAAGTAAAGAAACTCTTAAAATAAAAGCAACAACTGGGGAAATGGAGGGGTTTTGATGCAAACAAAATCTTGGCACAAACGAATTTTGGCAGCGCTTTTATGCGTATGTCTGGCTGCTTGTTGGATGCCAACGGTGAGCTGGGCGGCCCCGGACACCGAAATTTTTTTGGATCCGCTCAATGGGGATGACCACAACGATGGCTCGTCCAAAGAAGAAGCGGTAGAATCTGTGGAAAAAGCGATGGAGCTGGCGGACGGAGGCGTGGTATATGTCCGTAACACCGTTTCGATCGACAGCGAGGTAACGCTGAAAAACACAGTGTTTCAGATAGCGGAAGGTGAGTCGGACATTACTTTTTTTAGAGTGGGCCAGGGAGGCGTTCTTACCATCGAGGATGCAACGCTGATTGGAAATGGCGCCGTGACAGTCCAAGTAAATGCCGGCGGAACGCTCAACATCAAACAGGGCGCCAGTCTTAAGTATGGAGCCAGTTCGGCCGTTCAGGTGTTTGATGGCGAACTGAACATGTATGGCGGCACGATCAGCAATAACAAGAGCGAACGGGATGGCGGCGGCATCTACCTTTGGAACGGGACGGCTCAGTTCTTGGGCGGCGTTGTGGAAAATAACAGAAGTGAAAAAGCGGGCGGTGGACTCTGCGCGCTGGGGAACAGCAACGTGACCATCGACGGGACGATCTTCCGCAACAATGAAGCGGGCACCAATGGCGGCGGCGTATACATCGAGGCCAACGGCAGCAAGGATGCAACGTTTGTGATGAAAAGCGGTTCGATTGAAAACAACACGGCGCCCAACGGCCGTGGCGGCCTGGCGATCATGGCGGCGGATTACAATGTGGACGCTACTTTGTCCGGCGGTACGATCCAGAACAACCTCGACGAGGATCAGGAGGATACCGCCATTCTGCTGGGCAGCTGGGACACAGAGTATCCGGTGCTCAAACTCAGCGGATCGCCGAATATTCAAGGTGCCATTGATTTGTGGGATGAAGGAGAAATCGACAAGGGCGCGTACCTGATTGTCAACGGCGCGTTTTCGCCCGCACAGCCGCTGTGTATCTCGGATATATATGGATTGGAAGGCCGCGCGGTGGTAAGGTATGCACAGGGCCTCACGCCCAACTTGGAGGATTTTACCACCAGCTTTACCTCGACGGCTTTGGCGGTGGAAGGTTCGAATCTGGTATGGCTGGATCTGGTGAGGATCCGCGTCTATACCGCAACAGACAGCGGCCAGTGGAAATCCGATTGGGTGTATGTCTATCCCAATCAGGCGATCGATCCTGAAAAACTGCCCGCTTCCATCACCAAAACCGGCTATTCCATGATTGGTTATCAGTATGAAAACGCGCAAGGCGAATGGGAAATGTGGGATATGAGCACGCCCATCGCGCCGACGGATGATGTACGCCTGTTTGAAAAATGGGTCCTGGATGCTCCCACGGCAAAGATCGAAGCCAGCGCAACGCGGGCGCATGTCGGCGAAAGCATCGTACTGACGGCCAACGCATCGCATGCCCTGAGCGGGACGACCTATCAATATGCCTGGTTTAAGGACGGCGTGCTCCTCGATGGGCAAAACGGGGCTACCTTGGCCGTCACAGAGCCGGGCAGCTACACCGTAAAGGTTAGCGCATCCAACGGCAAGACCACCTCTGCCGAGGCGGAAAGCGTACCGGTGGAAGTTGCGTTTGGCCATTTCATCGACGATGTATGGCAGAGCGACGATCACAACCATTGGCAGGCATGCACGGAATGCGGCGAAAAGCTGAATTTGGGCGCGCATATCAGCGATGGCGGTAAGGTGACTACCGAAGCCACCGAAACCACGGAGGGCGTAAAGACCTATGCCTGCACGGTATGCGGCAAGGTGCTCAAGACCGAGGCGATCCCGGTATTGGCCAGCCCCAACGGCGCCAACGGCGTAAAGACTGGGGATTTGAGCCAGCCTGTGCTGTGGACCGCGCTGCTGGTTTTGGCAGCAGCCGGCGTGGGCGGCACGGTGCTGTACCGTAAAAAGAACCATGCATAAGGCATAGCCTCAATACAAAACCGGCCCCAAAGCAAGGGGCCGGTTTTTTTGATTTGGCCGCAGCCGTACATAGAGATAAAACACACAGGTGGATTTTGTAGGGCCGCCACAGCAGCCCACACGCATTTTGAGACAAAAACCGGGGGAAAACACAAAATATATTGCGATATTTCTGTTTTTTTGTCGAAAATGATGAGATTTGGAAAAATAATGCTACTATGTATGGGCGATACCCTGTGAAAGCGAGATGTTGACGCCTTTTGGCATAGGACAAGCGGCCCGGCGCATACAGTAAACAGAAAACAGGCGTTTACCGGGCTGGGGGATAGGGATGCGCCACGTTGGTGCGTCCTAGGATATAGTCGGTGGAGGTTTGATAATAATCCGCTAAAATCTCCAGCTTATCCGTTGGCAGCAGCAATTCGCCGTATTCATAACGCTGATAGGTATATTTGGCACAGCCCAGTATTTCGGCGACCTGAAATTGAGTCAGGTCATGGTCTTCGCGCAGCTCTTTAATGCGGTCGCAAAGGCTTTTTACCACCCGGATACACCTCCTATAAAAGCCAGTTTACGTTACAAACACAGGGCAAACTTTATAAGGCCACCTATCCGTGGCGTTCCAAAAGGGAGATGATCAAATGCTGAAAATAGTCCCCAACGAACCGGGAGAAACGATGGCGCCGTCTACGACGGATTTCCAGGGTGAACGGCTCACAGAGCCGCAGCCGCGCGTTGGCGCAGAGCCGCTGGAAAAAACCTTGAAACGCATGTTTTGGCATACCATCGACCCGGCCCAGCCCACCGTGAGCCCGCAGAGCGAAGCGCAGATGAGCATAGACCGTATGTGTAAATATGGGGAATGGCTGATCTCTACGCTCTCAGAAGCAGAAAGACGGCTGTTTTTGAAATATTGCGAGATAGAGGAAGACTATTTGAACGACGCCAGGGAGCAGGCGTTTATCCAGGGCTACCTAACCGCCATTCAGCACATGGCGCGCTGCCAAAAGATCGTGCCGGACGGCGAGGACAGGGCCCGCTGATACGCCGATGGCGCAAAGCATGAAAAACATCCGTTTGCCGGGTGTTTTTTTCTTATTCTCCTTGTATATTTCCCACTCCGGCGTAAATACTGTATAACGAAGCCTGGAAAAATCCCCCAAGCCACGGCCTGGATAAAGGCATTCGGCGGATGGAAAAGCGGCCCGCGACAGCTTGCCGCCAATGCCGGAACGCACCGCGCCGCTTTTCCGCCCCGTGGCAGGGCAGAAAGCGGTGCGCCAAGGATGGGCCGGCATCGCCACAGCAGCCCGGTAAATTAGGCCAAACTGGCAAAGCGGCCCCGTGGAAGGCGGAGCACAATCCGCTAGAGACGGGCCGGAATAGACTGCGGCAGCTTGCCGCTGGATTTTTCACAAAAATGCCACAGTCTCCCGTTGACAAATGGGGGAGAACGTGCTATTCTCAAACCATGGATTAGCACTCGACAACAAAGAGTGCTAACAACGCCCGCAGGGGCAAACAAAAAAGACCGCGTAAACGGCCGGAAGGGAGTATGCCATGGATTTATCAGAACGCAAGCTGCGCATTTTGCAGGCCATTGTTGACGATTACATCGTTTCCGGCATGCCCATCGGTTCGCGGACGATTTCCCGCATGTGGGGCGGCCGGTACTCGCCGGCTACGATTCGCAACGAAATGAGCGATTTGGAGGAAATGGGCTATTTGGAGCAGCCGCATACCTCCGCTGGGCGGGTGCCCAGCGACGCGGCGTATCGGCTGCATGTCGACCGCTTTTTGCAGGTGCCAAAGCTAAGCCATGAGGAAGCGGAAAAGATCCGCGGCTACCTGCAATCCTCTTTGGGGCATATGGACGATGTCATCACCACCACCGCCCGCGTGCTTTCCGAAACCACCGATTATGTGGCGATGGTGCTGCCGCCGCAGACCCGGAACATCCGCTACCAGCAGATCCGCCTGATCCCCGTGACGCGGGGCCGCGCGCTGGCAGTGTTTGTGACGGATGGCGGCCTTGTCAAGGATGTTTTGATCCCCATCCCGGAGGAGATGGACGAAAGATACCTGGAAACCGTTTCCAACGCGTTGACAGAGCAGATGCGCGGCAAGACCATCCAAGACCTGCCGCAGGTGGTAGAGCGGCTGCGCGGCCAGGTAAAAAACGGCGAAGGCGTGTTCCGCTCGCTCATCGAATCTGTACGCCACCAAAACCAATCGCAAAAGATGCGCAGCATCGTCTTTGACGGCACGAAAAACCTATTTAAGCACCAGGAATACAACAACCTGGAGCGTGCACAGAATTTTTTGGCCGCCATGGATACCCGCGAATTGTTTTACGATATGCTCAGCCAGGCCCAGCAGATGCAGATCCATATCTCCATCGGCAGCGAAAACGAGGATGAATCGCTCAAGGATTCCTCCATCGTAACCGCCACCTATTCCGTCGGCGGGCAGCAGTGCGGGTCGTTTGGCGTCATCGGGCCGAGATCGGAAGAGCACACGTCTGA
>UREB01000128.1 GCA_900546685.1 uncultured Eubacteriales bacterium
CCGGTCTCGCGTATGAAGAGTCCGCCGAAGAATATGCCGTACCAGCAGCGATGATAGAAGCCTTTGAAAGCGCCGCTGAAGAAGCAGGCGTAGATCCTGCAGAAGCAACGACGTTGACAGCAACGGCAGAGATGTATGATGATGAGGGCAACCTAGAGGAATCCATCCCGGTTACCTATGCCTCTTATCAAGAAGCGGCATCTCTGGAGGAACCGGACCCGGCGGCATACGGAACCTGGGTGCCAGGCATTCCGGTACTGATTGAAAACGGGCTGGAAGCGGTTCATTGTGCGCCATGGCTGCAAGGTCTGATCTTGGATGGTATCGTGGCCGGTGTAGGCGCGGTGCTTGGCTTTGTGCCGCAGATGCTGGTATTGTTTTTGCTGTTGGCATTTTTGGAATCCTGTGGATATATGGCGCGTATCGCGTTTGTGATGGACCGTATTTTCCGCAAATTCGGGCTGTCCGGAAAATCCTTTATCCCGATGCTCATTGGCACGGGCTGCGGCGTTCCGGGCGTTATGGCCTCCCGTACAATTGAAAACGACCGTGACCGTAAGATGACGATTATGACGACTACCTTTATCCCCTGTGGGGCGAAACTGCCGATCATCGCTTTGATTGCAGGCGCTTTGTTTGGAGGGGCATGGTGGGTAGCGCCCAGCGCATACTTTGTAGGCATTGCGGCCATCATCATCTCTGGTATTATGCTGAAAAAGACAAAGATGTTTGCGGGTGATCCGGCTCCGTTTGTTATGGAGTTGCCGGCTTACCATTGGCCGACGGTGGGCAACGTGCTCCGTTCGATGTGGGAACGCGGCTGGTCCTTTATCAAAAAGGCCGGTACCATCATCCTGCTGGCCACCATTCTTGTTTGGTTCACCGCTAACTTCGGTTGGGGAGCAGAAGGATTTGGCATGGTCGATATGAACGACAGCATCTTGGCGGCCATCGGCAATGGCATTGCCTGGATCTTTAACCCCCTGGGTTGGGGCAACTGGCAGAGCGCGGTGGCGTCCGTGACTGGTTTGATTGCCAAGGAAAACGTTGTAGGTACCTTCGGCGTACTGTTTGGCGCAGGCGAAGTAGCTGAAAATGGCTGGCAGGTTTGGACCAACATGCAGGCAGCCTTCACACCGTTGTCCGCATATTCATTCCTGGTATTCAATTTGTTGTGCGCCCCCTGCTTTGCGGCCATCGGTGCAATCAAGCGTGAGATGAACAGCGCAAAATGGACCTGGTTTGCCATCGGTTATCAGTGTGGGTTTGCTTATGCGATGGCCTTGGTGGTATACCAGCTGGGCATGCTCTTCTCCGGACAGGGCAATGTTCTGGGCTCTATCGTAGCGATTGCAATCGTAGCGTTTATCCTGTATATGCTGTTCCGTCCGTATAAAGAAAGCGACACATTAAAGGTTTCTATAAAGGCCAATAAGGCAAACGCTTAACATTGACAAAAGGAGGGAGCAATGATGGGAAGCTTTTTGCAAGCTTATGGAGGCACGATCCTAGTAGGATTGGCGGTCTTAGCAATTGTGGCAGCGGCAGTGGTAAAGCTGTACAGGGATAGAAGAAAGGGGCAAAGTTCTTGCGGCTGTGGCTGTGATCATTGTGCCTCTTCTGGAATATGCCACAAGCATTGAATCCATAGTGAAAGATGGATGAGATGGATAGAATGTAAATCAGCGGAGTGTGGAGCGTGGATCCGCACTCCGCTTTTGTATGGAAACGAGGGCAAGATGCAATTGACAACGGCACAAATCAAATATATTTTGGTAATTTACGAATTGCAGCCAATCGTGCGGTTAGGGCAAATCGCCAGGCGTTTGCAGGTTAGCAAGCCTAGCGTGCATAGGATGCTGGGACGGCTGAAAAACAGACAATTGATTGAACTGGATGAAAAGGGATTGCCCCGGATGACGGAAATCGGTGCAGAGATGGCCCAACGCTATGCCAAACAGTACCGTACCATGCTGGATTTTTTCACCGGGATCATGCAGATGAAAAACAGTGTGGCAGAGGAAAGCGCGGCGGTTTTGTTGGGGAGCCAGAGCGAATCCATCCAAGAATTATGTCAATGTATGCAGCAATTTGAAAAGAATACACAGCAAAGCCAACACGCTGTGATGGGACAGTGAATTAAGAGAAACGAAGATAAGATGTTGCGAAAAAACCGCCGAAAACTCTCGGCGGTTTTTTGCTATGGTAAACAAGGACACTATCTGACAAAATTGGAGAACATCTCTGAAAAAAACACAGCATAAAAAACATACGGCAAGGGGAGGCGACGAAATCCGCAGTGAGAGGGTGCTACGATGCAATCAGTGAAACTGTATTGTATGCTTAAAGGAGATTCTATATGCAGATCAGCCAAACGAGAGCAAAATTCCAAATACAGGGGCTTGGAAACGGGCTGCCCGGCCTATTGTGCATCCTATTGGCGCAGGCAGAGATTGTGGGCGCCGTGGCTCCATTTGCGGCAGCGTATTGCGCGGCGCTGTTTTTACAGAGAAAAAATGGGTACATTGCAAGCATCGGAAGCATATTGGGCGCATTGATGCAATATCCCACTGTACCGATGCCGGCGGTCTTGATACCGGCGGCGCTGTGTGTACTGGTGGGGCTGGGGGATATTTATCAGCAAAAGACAAGTAGATCGATGATTTTTTGGACGATGGCCATTGCAGGCATGGCATGCCTATGGTTTTTCCAGCGGGATACGATGTTTGCGCTTATTTCCGGCACGATCAACCTGGCGCTGATCTTTTTATTTGCCATCGTGTTTGAATGGTTTTGTGAAATTCAAAATGATTATCAAAGAAAGGGCACATTGGACGAGGCGCAAAAGCTGGCTTTGGTTGTATTTGCCAGCGGCGTGCTAATGGGATTTGGCGCCTGGACATTTTGCGGCCTTTCACTTTTCATGGTGATTGCGTGTGCAGTATCGCTGTATACTGCGCTGTATATGCTGCCCAGCAATGCGGCCAGCCTAGGGCTTTGGACAGGGTTTTGCGGTATGCTTTGCGGCGCTGTTGATCCGCTGATGCTGGGCAGTCTGGGTCTGGGTGCGCTGGCCGGGGCATTTGGCAGCCGGGTAAACCGCCCATTGGGAACGGCTTGTTACCTATTATGCTTTGGCACATTTATTTTTTTAACGCACAGGCCTCAGCTTGGCATCGTTTGCTTAGAGCTTTTAGCAGGCACTGTATTGGCCTGGAGCATTCCCAAGGAGCTTGGGGAAAAGCTGGCGGTACGCCACAGACAAAAGAAGAGTAGAGAGGAAAAGCCCAGGCTGGAATTGGTGCAACAGGATCTGACAAAACAGCTGGTGTGCCTATCGGAGGCATTGTCTATGACAGCGCAGATGATCAAGGAGACCGACCCGCAAGGGATGGGCAGCTTGGAATTAAGACTTGCGGCCAAGGCGCTGCGGGACAGCGCCAAGCAAGCGCGGCGCGGATGGTTTGACTCAACCGCAGAGCGTATGATTCGCCAGAGACTGACGCAGCGCGGCATGGAGATTGCAGGCGTAGCTGTGCAGCATGGGAAAGGAAAAAGCGTGCGTATCGAAGCGGTTCGCTGCCAGGGCATCAAGAACTGCCGCTCGTCGCTGGAAAGGTTGGTATCCTCCATCTGTCAAGAACCAATGGAATTGGAAAGCCAGGTGTGCGCAGGGCAGGGACGGGGACGCTGCTGCCTGCAGTTTGCCAGGAAAAATGAGATGAATGTAGAGGGCGGCGTAGCCACGGCCAAAAAGAAAGGGCAACAGGTAAACGGCGATGTATTTTCTACCGTCCACCTTGGCAAAGGGCAGGAACTGATTTGCTTATGCGATGGCATGGGGAGCGGCACGGCAGCGGCAGAGACAGCTGTGCTTGCTTCCCGGCTGATTGAATTGTTTTTTGAGGCGGGATTTGATCCCAATCAGGTTATCCCGATGGTAAATCGGATCTTATCTTTCAGAGCAAAGGAGGTGTTTGCAGCGGTAGACCTGTGCTTGGTGGATCTGGTGCAGGGACATTGCCAGATGATCAAGACAGGCGCCGCCCCCTCGTGGATCATACGCAACGGAATTGCGGAATCCATTACGGCGCCTGCCTTGCCCATCGGCATAGTTGACAATGTGCGGCCGGGGATCATCGAACGCAGCATAGAACCGGGCGACACCATTGTATTATTGAGCGACGGCATCGCCGATTTGATGACGCCAGAGGAATTACCGCAGTGGCTGGGACAGGTGGAAAGAGCGCCCAGTGCGGCTGTTGCGGCGGAAAAGCTGCTGGCCATGGCACGGGAGCGGGCGGAAGGAAGAGACGATATGACCGCCGTAGTGCTTCGCATGCAGGGAAGATAGCGATAAAAGGGCCCTCGGGCCCTTTTTTTGATGCAAAGGTTGCGTAAAGGTCGAAGAGAAAGGTACAATATGGGCATGGAATTTCAAGCAAGACAAGCTACGGCCGCGCAGGCAGATATTCTGGGGAGGATACATGCAGCGTCCTGGCAAGCAGCCTATGAGGGGATTGTGCCGGAAGCGGAAAGGCAGCGGTTCACGCCGGAGCAGCGCGCTAAAATATGGTCGGATTTTTTGCCGGGCTGCACACAGGAATGCTATTTGTTTTTTTGCGATGGACAGCCTTACGGCCTTGCCATGCTGGCGCATAGCCATGAAGAGGGGGCGCCACAGGACGAAGGAGAGGTCTACGCTTTTTATATGCATCCCAGTGTATGGGGTACGCCTGCTACAAACTGGGCCTTTTTATTTTGTTTGCAGAGATTAAAGAATATGGGATATCGATCTGCTGTCGTTTGGGTGTTGGAAGAAAACAGAAGAGCCAGAAGATTTTATGAGAAATACGGATTTTCTTCCGAGGGCGTATATCAGCAGATTGAGATTGGGACCAAGCTCTGGGAGATGCGTTATGCCAAAACACTATGAAAAAATCGGACTTCCGCAACGATTGTATCAAACACTATGCCGGCTGACAGGCGAGACTGCGCCGCATTTGGTGGTGGCTGTTTCGGGAGGAAAGGATTCCATGGCGCTGTTGTATGCGCTATCTGAGGAAGCTAGGCAAAAAGGATGTACACTGCGTGCTATTCACATCGACCATGGGCTTCGAAAACAGAGCCGGTACGAGGCGATGTTGGTAGAAAAGGCCTGCAGGGCCTGGAAAATTCCCTTGATTGTGGAGCATTTGCAGGTAAATGCAAACAGGATGAAGGGGGAGAGCATTGAAATGGCGGCCA
>UREB01000129.1 GCA_900546685.1 uncultured Eubacteriales bacterium
GCTTCCTCCAAACTGCACGATCCATCAAAATAGGAAAAGAGCTGTTTGTATCCTAAGCCCTGCATAGATGGCAAGGATGATGGCAAATGCAAATTGTAAATTTTTTTTGCCTCTTCCAGCAAACCATTGTCAACCATAATTTCGATTCTCTTTTTGATTCGCTTTACCAACTCTTGCCTGGGCCATTGTAACCCAATTAAAATAAAACGGTAAATATCTTTTTTTTCGAATTTGCCACTGTTATCCTGCTGGCTAAACGGTATCCCTGTAATGCAGTATACCTCTAAAGCTCGAATTACTCGTTTAACATCATTTGGATGTAAACGGCTTGCAGTTTTCTTATCGACTTTAGAAAGCATCATATGTAAAGCTAATTTTCCATTTTTGTTGACATATTCTGTCAATTCCCGTCTAATTGTTTCATCCGAAATAGCGTTTGAAAACGACATTCTATAGAGCAAAGAACGAATGTAAAGTCCTGTACCCCCACATATGATGGAAAGCTTTCCGCTATTGTAAACATCTTTGATTGCTTTTGTTGCTTGCCGCTCATACTGACTGACCGTATATTCGTTGGTTACAGATACGACGTCCATCATATGGTGGGGAACGCCCTGGCGCTCTTCCATGCTTGGCTTAGCAGAGCCTATATTCAGTTCTTTATAAACCTGCATAGAGTCTGCATTGATGATTTCCCCATCAAATATTTTTGCTAAGTGAATCGCCATATCAGTCTTCCCTGAAGCCGTTGGCCCTGCTACAACCACAAGCGGGATTCGCTGCTTCATACCAGTCTACCAAACCTTTTTTCCAACTCTGTTTTAGAAACGCGAATTGCAATAGGCCTTCCATGCGGGCATGTCAAATGCTCATGATTACGCAGCTTATCCACCAACACTTCCATCTCCTCCTGACTTAGCGCATCGCCTGCCTTAATGCTATGGCGGCATGCAGAGCGGATCAGTTTATGCATTACCATATCGCTCATTTGTACATTTTCTCCATTGAGCGCATGATCCAACACATCTGTAAAAAATCTAGCGATAGAAACCGTTCCCAAAACCAAAGGATAGGCGCGCACAATCACTTCCTTTTCACCGAAAACAGAGACGTCAAATCCCAATCTATCAAACACATTTTGATGATCCTGAAAGGCCGTCATTTCAGAAAAAGTCAAAGACAAAATATCGGGCACCAGCATGGGCTGCGAAACTACTTCGCTTTGTAAGATCTGCTCCTTATACGCATCATAGGTAAGCCGTTCGTGCCCCGCATGCTGGTCGATAATATAGAATACCTGTCCGGATTGAACCAACAAATAAGTTTCAAAAAGCTGTCCCAATACAATCGGATGCTCTCCTAAAGATCTTCTCTCTGCCGTCATTTCAACGGAGGATGTTTCCTTCTTTGCTGTATCAAAGGGAGTGGTATGCACTGGCATAATACTCGCATCTTCATGCAGCTCATAAGCGCCGCTTCCAAGGCGAAAAGTAAAACTGGCAGGACGCTGTTTCTCATTTTCCCATAAGGTATGTTTTGTATAGTCTAAATGCTGTGCGTCTTCCTCCTTAAAAGCCGATACCATATCATCCGTTTGGCCTTTTTCTTCCAATTCCATCTGCTGTGGTGCCTGTTCTGAAAAAGCATCCGCAGAGGAATCTTTTTCCTGATAGGAAAACGGGCTTTCTGTCTCTTTTCGCCCTTTTTGCTGCAAAGCTACTGATTGCTGTACTGCCTCTGTGATACTATTACTGATGGCCAAAGGATCTGCAAAACGCACCTCTACCTTTTGTGGATGTACATTGACGTCCACATTGGCATACGGCATTTCCAAATTTAGAACAAAAAACGGAAACCGGCCAATCATCAACGTTTGTCCATATCCCTTTTGTACGGCTTCCGACAATAGCTTGCTTTGAATGACTCGCCCGTTGACGATCAGCGTTTGCCCCGCATGCGTCTGGCGGGAAAGCTCCTGCGCCCCAATATAGCCTTTTATTTTTAGCGCGTCGCGCTGATAGGAAACAGGCAGAATCTGATGCACCACCTGCTTACCATATACCGAAACAATCGCATCCTTTAGCCCACTACCCGGACTGTGATATACCGTTTTGTGGTTATTTACCAGACGAATGGATATTTCTGGATGGGAAAGAATGGCACGAAGTACCACATCCGATACCTTGGCAGCCTCCACAGCGGGCGATTTTACAAACTTCAGTCTGGCTGGTGTATTGAAAAACAAATCCTTTACCGTTATACTCGTTCCCTCAGGACATCCCACCGGCCCCTGGTCTATAATCTTTCCACCTTCCAGGGAAATAGAAGAGCCAAGATCGCATCCTTTTTGCCGGGAGGATAAAGCAACTCTGGATACAGCGGCAATGCTGGAAAGCGCTTCACCTCGGAATCCCATAGTTTCAATGGCCATCAGGGAGTCTCCGCTTCGTATCTTCCCTGTGGCATGGCGCATAAAGGCTAGGGGAAGGTCGTCTGGATGTATCCCAGAACCGTTGTCTGCGATACGGATCAGCGAAAGGCCGCCGCTGGCAATCTCTATGGATATAGAGGTAGCCCCTGCATCCAAAGCATTTTCCATAAGCTCTTTTACCACGGAGGAGGGCCGCTCTACGACTTCCCCTGCCGCGATACGGTTGCTTGTGGATTCATCTAATAATTGTATCCGCATTATTTTACTCCATTTGCTTTCAACGTAAGCTCATGCAACATCGTAAACGCCTCCATAGGCGTGACTTGCGTCATATCCATGCTGCATAGCTGTTTTATGATTTCCTTTGTATTGTCTTTTCCTGCGTCAAATTTCATTTGGCCTTCCACATCATCGGTTTCCTCTGTATGTAGATGAGGATTCAGGCTGACATCCTGAAGATTATTCAAAACTTCTCTTGCACGTTTTACGACCTGTTTCGGCACACCGGCAAGCTTAGCTACCTCTATACCAAAGCTCTTATCTGTCGCTCCTGGAGAGATTCTATGAAGAAATACGATATCATCCCCGATTTCTCTTGCCAAAACACAATAGTTTTTTACGCCAGGCATGGTGCTTTCCAGCCCTGCCAGCTCATGATAATGCGTAGCAAATAGGGTTTTTGCACCTACATTTTGCGGGCTGCATAGGTACTCCGATACCGCCCAGGCAATGGACAGCCCATCAAATGTACTGGTACCCCGCCCAATTTCATCCAACAGAACCAGGCTGTTTTTTGTCGCATGGTTTAGGATATTGGCCGTTTCTGTCATCTCTACCATGAACGTACTGCGGCCGGAAGCCAGATCATCTGAAGCACCCACCCGAGTAAAGATCTGATCTACCAAGCAAATATCTGCAGAATCCGCCGGCACAAATGAACCAATATGGGCCATTAGCACAATCACTGCCACCTGCCTCATATACGTGCTTTTTCCAGACATATTTGGGCCTGTAATAATCAAGAGCCTGTCGGTTTCTTGATCCATCTTTACGTTGTTTGGCACAAAGCCGGAAACTGTCTTTTCCACTACAGGATGCCGTCCCTCGGTTATATGAATGCTGCCTTCTTGGTTGATTTTCGGTCTTACATATTTGTTTTCATAGGCAGCGAACGCCAACGCCTGAAGCACATCCAGCTCTGCTAAGGCCTTGGAGGTTGTCTGCAAGGTGCGGATATGTGTTGTGATCTCCTCCCTAAGCGCAACAAAAAGCGCATATTCCAGCCGAATACACTTTTCCTGCGCGCCAAGCAGCGTCTCCTCCATTTTTTTTAACTCTTCTGTGATATACCGCTCTGCATTGACAAGCGTCTGCTTGCGCACATACCGATACGGCACCTGAGCAATCTGCCCTTTGCTCACCTCAATATAATAGCCAAAGACCTTGTTATAGCCTATTTTCAATGTTTTAATACCGGTTTCTTCTTTTTCACGCGCTTCCAACTCTGCCAGCCATTGCTTGCCATCCGTTGCAGCGCTTTTTAGCGTATCCACCTCTTGATTATAACCCGGCTTAATGATCCCACCGTCCCGGACGGAAATGGGCGGATCATCAATCAATGCGTTGTCTATTAAGGAAACCAGGTCCTCCAAAGGATCCAGCCTATTTAAAATCGCATCGATCTCCGGGCAGCCCGCTTTGGCCAAGATGCTTTTGATTTCAGGTACGGCCGACAGCGACTGGCAAATGGCCTTGGCATCCCTTGCATTCAGCGTCTGATACGAGATCTTGCTGCAAAGGCGTTCCAAATCGTATACCTTGTCCAAACAATCCCGAATCTGTTCACGCAAACCAAAGTGCTCAAAAAAACATGCCACGGCATTCTGCCTGTGTTCAATGGCTTGGGCATTTTGCAAAGGCTGCTCGATCCAACGCTTGAGCAGCCGGCTGCCTTGCGCGGTTCGCGTTTTATCCAAAACCCCAAACAGCGTCCCTTTTTTCCCGCTTCCCATCATAGGCTGCGTAAGCTCCAAATTACGTTTGGTGCTTTTGTCCAGCATCATGATGTTGGCGTCATCGGCCTTTTGAAGGCGGTTGATATGCAGCAAAGACACCTTCTGCGTTTGAATTAAATAGGTGCTAAGAGCTCCCGCTGCCTGTACACCTACGGGTAGCTTTTCCAACCCCAACTCTTTGATGCTGGGCTGATGAAACTGTTTTAAGAGAGACTCCTCAGCATTTTGCTTGGAAAAATTCCATGCACCTTGGGTCGTTACCATTGCTTTGATTTGTGATAACGTAGGCAACGCCGCCAAATAGGTTGCATCGTCTGTGATGATTTCAGCAGGGTCTAGCTGCCCTACGACCTGCTCTAATGCCTGCGCGATTCCATCCGCTTTGATTTGATCCACAACAAACTCGCCGGTAGAGACATCGCACCAAGCACAGCCCAAGATAGGCTTTTTCCAAAATACAGATAGGATATACCGGCAGCTCTCTCGCTCCAGCATATTTTCCTCAATGACGGTACCGGGCGTGATGACGCGCACTATCTCCCTTTCCACCAAGCCCTTAGAGGTGGCTGGATCTGTCATTTGTTCACAAATGGCAACCTTATGACCATTTTCCACCAGCTTTTTTATATAGTTGTTTACGCTGTGGTAGGGCACGCCGCACATGGGGGCCCGCTCTTCCAGGCCGCAATCCCGTCCTGTTAAAACTAGTTCCAACTCTTTGCTGGCCGTTTGGGCATCTTCGAAGAACATTTAATAAAAATCCACCAACAGAAACCTCAGTA
>UREB01000130.1 GCA_900546685.1 uncultured Eubacteriales bacterium
CCTCATGCCGGCTGAGCACATGATACAGCAGCGACGCGCCATATAGCCCCATCCAGTGGGCTGGCGCGTGTATGGTTGTCAGTGGTGGATTGGTAAACCGCGCGGCATTGATGTCGTCAAATCCTACCAGGGAAATCTCTTCCGGCACGCGAATGCCCGCTTCCTGCAAAGCACGCAATGCGCCGATGGCAATGGGGTCGCTGGCGCAAAACACAGCAGACGGGCGATCTTCATTTCCCAGTATTGTTTTCATCATCCGATACCCCGCTTCTGAAGTAAAGGCATCCTCTTGAATGTATGACAACGCTTCTATCCCATTTTTTTTGCAAAAATCCAAAAACCACCTTTTCCTTGCATCGGGATACATCGTACCATCCGCTAAAAATTCCTGTCCGCCCAGATACCCAATCCGTGTATGCCCCAACCCTTGTAGGTAACATAAGGCCGCCCCAACCGCTTGTTCAAAATCCAAGGTAATGCTGCTATCCCCCGGCTGCGGCGCCTCCATATCCAAAAACACCAGCTTAGAGGTATGCTGCTTGAACCGCGCTGCCTCCTGCCGGGTAAATTTCCCTACGCACAAAAGCCCATCCACGGCAGGCAAGGCATCGGTATTCTGCCAGTCCGCCTTGAAAATACGCTGGATACGAACCCCATTTTGCTCACAAAACGTTTCTATGCCCTGTCTGATCTGAAGATAATAAGGATCCTCCATTTCCTGTGCCAAAGTATACCATTGTACGATCCCCATCGTATAAATATGCTTCGGCGCTCTTCTCTTTTTGATATAATGCAGCGTCTCTGCCGCCTGTAATACGGTACGCCTGGTCTCTTCCGGCACGGATAAAGTCGCATCGTTGTTTAAAATTCTGGAAACCGTTGCGCTGGAAACCTGCGCCAGCTTTGCCACGTCCTTGATGGTGGGCATTTCATTCCTCCTATACGGTACGGCGGGCCTTTTTTGCCGTTGGCCCGTCTTTGGATATATTTTATTATAGTCTTTAAGTAAATATAAGTCAATTTTTTAGTAAAATTATTGCCAAAATTTTACTAAATACAATTGACAATTCCCTAACAAGCGGCTAGAGTAAAAATAGAAAGGGAGGAAGGGTCTCGATGAATCGTGAAATCAATGCACTGCTCCAGTATGCTGTGCAAATGGGTTTATTGCCGCTGGAGGAATACGATTATGCCGCCAATCTGCTGTTGGATCTGTTGGGCGAAGATTCATTTGCATATGAGCCCGTGCAGCCTCTGCCCGAAACGGCTGACCCTATCCTGCAAACACTGCTGGACAAGGCTGTTTCTAAGGGCCTTATCGAAAACGACGGCACCAGCCGCGATCTATTTGATACCAGGATCATGAACTGCGTCATGCCTCGCCCGCATACGGTCATCCAGAGCTTTTGGCAGGCCTATGCCGATACCCCGCAGTCTGCCACCGATTATTACTATCGCCTTTCCATCGCCTCCAACTATATCCGAAAGAGCAGAACGGATAAAAATATTGTTTGGAACTCGCCCACCCCCTATGGAGATATGGAAATTTCCATCAACCTATCCAAGCCGGAAAAGGATCCTAAAGAGATTGCCAGGGCGCGGGCCATTCAGCCGAGTGGCTACCCTAAGTGCCTTCTGTGCAAGGAAAATGTAGGGTTTAGCGGCGATGCGGCCAGAGCCGCCAGGCAGACGCACCGCATCATCCCCTTGGCGCTGGCAACGGGCAAATACTACCTGCAATACTCCCCCTATGTATATTATAATGAGCACTGCATTGTGCTCAATCAAACGCATCAGCCCATGGTGGTTGATAAAAGCACCTTTCAAAACCTCTTTTCTTTTTTAGATCTCTTCCCTCACTATATGATTGGCTCCAATGCAGACCTGCCCATCGTAGGCGGCTCCATCCTCAGCCATGACCATTATCAAGGAGGGCGTCACATCTTTCCCATCCAAAAGGCCAAGGTACTCTATGCCTTTCCTTTGGGCCAGGAAGATACGCTGGTAGAACTGGTAAAATGGCCCTTATCCACCATCCGCCTAACCTCCGCCAGCAAGGAAGCTTTAATCCACCTATCCTGCCAGATCTTAGATTGTTGGCGTAGCTATGACGCGCCGGCATACGGCATTTTCTGCCATACCGGCACAACACCCCACAATACCATCACGCCCATTGCCCGCCGTGTGGGCCAAAAATATCAAATCGATCTTGTACTGCGCAACAACCGCACAGACGAAACCTATCCTGATGGCATCTTCCATCCGCACCCATCGCTGCACCATATCAAAAAGGAAAACATCGGACTCATAGAGGTCATGGGGCTTGCCATTCTGCCGGCCCGCCTAAAAGAGGAATTATCGCAGCTGGCGAATTGTCTGCTGGGCCGCGCGGACATAGACGCGTATCCGCAGCTGGAAAAGCATTGCGCCTGGTATCAAGAGCTGCTTTCCCAGCCTGCCTTTACAACGCAAAACATACAAGAACGAATCAAACAGTCGGTCGCAGAGAAGTATGTACAGGTCTTAGAGGATGCAGGCGTCTTTAAGATGGACGACAACGGCCTTTGCGGACTGATGTGTTTTGTAAAAACAGCATTGAAAGGAGAATAACGAATGATTCGAGAACTGAAAAAGGTAGACGACCATATTTCTCTGTTTGAGATGAAAAGCAATGCGCTGGAGGTGCTCGTTACCAATTTTGGCGGCACCATCATCCGCCTGTTGATGCCGGATAAAAACGGGCAAAAAGGGGATGTGGTGCTAGGATATGACAGCATCGCGGAGTACCAGACCAAAGACGCTTATCTGGGGGCGCTTGTCGGCCGTACAGCCAACCGCACGCGCAAGGGAACCTTTTCTCTCAACGGGAAGACCTATACCCTGCCCCTCAACGATGGGCCCAACAGCCTGCATGGCGGGGTACATGGCTTCTCCCAAAAGGTCTTTGATGCCAAGATCCAGGGCGATTCCCTCGTGCTGACCTATCTTTCGCCCGACGGCGAGGAGGGATATCCCGGCAACTTGCGCCTTACCGCAACCTATACGTTAAAGGGCGGTACGCTGACGCTCCGTTATCAGGCTACCACTGATCAGGATACCCTCATCAACATCACCAATCACTCCTACTTCAACCTCTCTGGCGGCCAAGAGGATATTTGCAACCACACCTTGCAGGTGCACAGCGATACATACGCCTGCATTGATGCCAATGGCCTGCCCACCGGAGAATTCCGCGATACCCAGGGTACGCCGTTTGATTTTCATACCCCCGCACGCATCGGCGATGTGCTTGCACGCCAGGATGAACAGCTTACTCTGGGCCGCGGTGTAGACCATCCCTTCCTGTTTAACCACGCTGAAGATCAAGTTGTGTTGTGCCATCCGGCAAGCGGCCGGCGTTTGACCATCAGCTCTACCCTGCCCGGTACCCAGGTCTATACCGGCAACCAACTGGATGGCCGCATCGGCAAATACGGCATCGCCTACCCAAAACACTTTGGCATTTGCCTTGAAACACAAAACCTACCGGACGCCATTCATCTGGAACAGGACCCCAGTACGATTTTGAAAAAGGGCGATGTCTACGATGAAACCACCAGCTATACCTTTGAGGTCGTTCAATCATGACCCTTGCCTCTAAAGCCAGAGAAGCCTGCCTTGCGCGTCAATACGATGCGTTGTTTCAGCAAATATACCAAGACGACGCCTTAGTATCCTACCAGCGGGCGCGCTACGCCGAGGCCCTTTTGCAATACATCCGCCTATATGGCGATGGGGAAATTGAGATTTACAGCGCACCGGGACGAAGCGAGATCGGCGGCAACCATACCGACCACCAGCACGGCTGCGTGTTGGCCGCTGCTGTTAACCTGGACATCATTGCCATCGCCGGCAGGGCCTCTCAGGCAATTCAAATACAATCCGATGATTTTGCCCTTTCTCCCATCGAAATAGGCAGCCTGTCCGCACGCCAAAAAGAGCGCGGCGCTTCGGAAGCCTTGGTACGCGGCGTCTGCGCCCGTTTGCATGCTTTGGGATACCAGGTCGGCGGATTCAATGCGTTTTTGACCAGCGACGTGCTCATAGGCTCCGGGCTATCTTCTTCCGCCGCCTTTGAAGTGATGATAGGCGTGCTTCTCAACGGCCTTTACAACCAAATGCGCATCGATCCCGTCACCCTTGCCAAAGCAGGCCAATATGCAGAAAATGAGTATTTCGGAAAACCCTGCGGATTGATGGATCAATGCGCAAGCGCTGTCGGCGGGCTTACTTACATCGATTTTCAGGATTTGCGGCAGCCCCGCGTACAAAAGCTCTCTGTGGACTTTTCCGCCTTTGGATACAGCCTTTGCATCGTGGACACCCAAGGCAGTCACGCAGATCTGACGGATGAATATGCCGCGATTCCTCAAGAGATGCGCCGCGTCGCCCGCTTTTTTGGCCAAGAATATCTCCGCGATGTTTCCGAGGAAGCGTTTTTCTCGCAGATCGCCGAGGTGCGCCAAGCCTGTCAAGATCGAGCTGTGCTGCGTGCTCTGCATTTCTTTGCGGAAAATAAACGAGTTTCCCAGCAGGCCTCCGCGCTGATGAGCGGAGACATGGACGGCTTTCTCCGCGCGGTACAGGCATCTGGCGACAGCTCTTACAAGTTCCTACAAAATGTGTATGCCTGCCATAAGCCCCAGCATCAAAGCATTTCCGTAGCATTGGCCGTCTCTGAAAAAATTTTGAAAGGGCAGGGCGTTTGCCGAGTACACGGCGGCGGATTTGCCGGCACCATACAGGCCTTTGTGCCGGATGCAATCGTGCCCCATTACAAAGCAAACATCGAAACCATCTTTGGCAAAGATACCTGCCACGTTTTGAAGATACGGCCCGATGGCGGAAGAAAAGTGCTGTAAAAAATAAGCTCTTGCAAAAAGCCCCCGAAAAGGGGCTTTTCTATTTTACTATTTCTGCAAAGGCACACTTTTCAACATTCTAACAAAGAGCCGCCCTGAGCCCTTTGTTTCATATTAAAATCCTGTTGATCTTTAAACAAAAAATCCCACCTGAAAGCCAGATGGGATTCCTGCCGCAAAGCCTGCGGCTCCATTGCATTGTTTTTCATCGTAAACTCGCTTGTGCATTGGGGGCAAAAGAGCAGATCGGAAGAG
>UREB01000131.1 GCA_900546685.1 uncultured Eubacteriales bacterium
CTCTTCCGATCCCCACAATCCTCAGCCAGGCTTTGGCTAAGCTGCGTGGCCCGCTGTAAACCGCTGGGGCCGGAAAGGCTGGTCCAATCCCCGGTATACAAGCAGCTGTTGAGGTATACGCCGGTCGTGATGACCACAGCCGCCGCGCCGAAATCCTCGCCATGCGTGGTGCGGATGCCGGCTATCCGGCTGCCTTTCACCAATATTTTAGCGCCTTCCCCCTGCAATAGATCCAAATTGGGCTCTTGCTCCAAAACACGGCGCATAGCGGCGGAGTAGGCTTGCTTGTCCACCTGCGCACGCAAAGAATGCACAGCTGGCCCTTTACGCATATTCAGCATACGGCTTTGAATGAGGGTTTCGTCTGCGGTCAGGCCCATCTGCCCGCCGAGCGCGTCTACCTCACGCACCAAATGCCCCTTGCTGGTACCGCCAATGGCAGGGTTGCAGGGCAGATATGCCATATGATCCAAATGTAGCGTCAATAAAAGTGTTTTTTGTCCTGTGCGCGCCAGCGCCAAGGCCGCTTCACAGCCCGCATTGCCGGCTCCCACGACGATTGCTTGATAGGTATGATTCATCTCTTATTTCCCCACGCAAAAGGTTGCGAAAATTTCATCTATAACCTCTTCCGATACCGTTTTGCCCGTGATTTCTCCCAGCGCTTTCAGCGCTTGCCGGGCGTCCTCTGCGGCGATGTCGGCGGGCAGGCCTGCTTGGTAGGCCTCTAATGCCTGCGTCAGCCCCTGCTGCGCGCGCTCCAGACAAGCGGCGTGCCGGGCATTGGTAATGAGGGAGGCCTCATGTTGCTGTGCACCTGAGGCCAGCAGGGCTGCCTGTAATACAGAAAATATGCCCTCACCGCTTTGGCAGCTGCAAGACAGCACCGCCGCAGCTTTTGGCCAATGAGCGGCCAAAGACGAGACGTCTAGCTGCCAAGGCAAGTCAGCCTTGTTGAGCGCCACAACAAAGGGGCGGCCTTCCAGCGCCTTGGACAAAAGCGCTTCATCCTCCTCTGGCAAAGGCTGAGCGCCATCCACAACCAACACCGCAACATCACAGTTCTGAATCATGGATAGGCCCAAATCAATGCCGCGTGCCTCCAACCCTTCCGCATTGTCGTGAATGCCAGCAGTATCATATAGGCGCAGCACGATGCCATCCACCTGCACGGCTTCTTCGATGATATCGCGTGTGGTGCCGGCCTGCTCGGAAACGAGCGCGCGTTCAAACCCTGCTGCGGCATTAAGCAGTGAGCTTTTGCCGGCATTGGGACGGCCAACCAGCGCACACCGTACCCCTTGCTTGACCAATCTGCCGGCCCGATAGCTGCGCAGCAGGGCGGTTACCTCAGTTAAAATCTGCGACATGGAAGCAAAGCCTTCCTCATTGGCGGCCTGTTCCCAGTCATCTTCTGGGAAATCCAAGCCTGCCTCAATGCCCGCCAACGCCAGTGTCAGCGCGTCACAAATACCGTCCACCTTGGCAAAGAGCGTGCCGTGCAGTTGAGAGAGAGATTGACGGGCAGCAGCCAGCCCCTCTGCACCGATTAGATCCATCACGGCTTCGGCTTGGGATAGATCCATTTTTCCGTGCAAAAAAGCACGCTTTGTAAACTCTCCTGGCTCCGCAGGGCGCAGGCCTGGCAGCGTGCCAAGGGCCCCCAGCAACTGCTGAACCACCGCAAGGCTGCCATGGCAGTGTAGCTCGGCACTGTCCTCCCCGGTATAGCTGGCAGGGGCACAAAACAATACGGCCATGCCATCGTCGATCTGTGTGCCGTCAAACACAAACCGTCCATAAATAAGCTTGCGGGGCTCCATTGGCGAAGTGCCAGCCGGCTGAAATAGGGCCTGCAAAGCCGCCTGAGCTTGCGGGCCGCTGATGCGAATGACGGCGACGCCGCCAACACCTTGCGGTGTGGACAGCGCGAAAATGGTATCCTTTTGCAAAAGGACTCATCCTCTCTATAGAAAAGGCCCGGCAATAGACGCCGGGCCAAACTTTTATTTTGCGGTAATGACCACGTGCCGGAAGGGCTCCTCCCCTTCGCTGTGGGTGGAAACATACGGGTTATCCTGCAAAGACGCATGCAGGATACGGCGCTCATAGGGATTCATCGGCTCCAAAGAAACCGATTTGCCAGAACGGCGGACATCCTCGGCCATGCGCTTTGCCAAGCGCTTGAGCGTATCTTCGCGCCGCCCTCGGTAGTTTTCCGTATCCACGATCACCCGACGGTATTCGCCTTCCTGCCGGTTGGCGATTAGGCTCGTCAAATACTGAAGCGCGTTAAGCGTTTCGCCCCGGCGCCCGATCAGGATGCCCATAGAGGGCCCGGAAATGCGGAGGTATAGGCCGCTTTCTCCGCTAAACGCATCCACCACGGCATCCTCCATGCCCATTTGGCGGAGCACCTCCCGTAAAAAGGCGGCTTCTGCGCCTCCGTCGACGGGCTCGCCCCAATCCTGAGCTGGCGGCGCCGTGCGCTGAGCTCTCCGCCCGCGGGGCTCTTTTCGGCCGCGTTCACGGGTACGCGCTTGCTGGCGCTCTTTCTTCTCCTGCGCCTCCTGTTCAGCTTGCTTTTCCTGTTCCTCCAATACGCGTTCAACCTCTTCTGGCGCGCGCTCTGTCAGCCGGACGACACACTGCTTGCTGCCTATGCCAAACAACCGGCGGCCGCCCTCCTCAATGATTTCGATATCGACCTGGTCGATGGAAAGCCCCAATTGGTCTATGCCCATGAAAATGGCTTCATCCACCGACTTTGCGGTCACTTCTATGGACCTCATGATTCTATCCTCCCATGAACCACGCTTGCTTTTTTCTGCTGCTTTTTCTTATCCTCCATTTTGCTCAGCTGACTCATAATGGGGCTGGAAAGCATGACGACCAGGTTGGTTACCGTCCAATATACGGCAAAGCACATGCCTGCGCTGGCGGACCACCATACGATCAGCAATGGAAAAATCAATTCCATCATCATGCCACCTGGCTGATTGGTAACGCCCTGCTTTTCGCTTTGCTTACGTTGCAGACGCGTGGACAAATACATGGATAAACCGGATAATACGGGGAAGATAAAGTACCCGTTTGCTTTTCCGGCATACTGCTGCAAGACCGGCGCAATGACGGTATTGTAGTTTGTGCTGACGGCGCTGGTAATCGCTTCGGACGGCACGGTGGCAATGGCGTCTCCAATATAGCTGCCAAAGAACGTACCGCTGGGCAGCTTGGTAGCCGTCAGGGCAAATTGATTGAGCTCAGCATTGCTCAGCAAGGATTGGGCCTGCGCCAAGATTTCAGGCTGAAGCCTGGCTGCCGACTGCTGCAAGGTCGTTGCAAACTCCTGGGCAGACGGCATGACGGCTGCAACGCCGGTATCTGGGCGCCAAATATTGTGTACCCACAGGGCCGAAGGCGGCATTGAAACTGTACCGTTGGCCATGCCGACGACCATATTCGCCGTTTCGGTGTTAGACAAAATCGTGATGGCGCCAAACATGGCAAAGATGATGGGCAGCTGCAGCAGCAACGGCAAGCATCCAGCGGACAGCTTTACCCCTTCGCGCTTATACAGCTCGTTGGTTTTTGCCTGCGCCATACGCGGATCGTTTTTGTACCGGCGCTGGATCTCCTGAACCTTGCCTGCCAAAGCGCCCTGCTTCATTGTGCTGCGCTTTTGCTTGATATCCAAGGGCAGCAGCAAAAGACGCACTACAACCGTAAAGAGAATTACGGCCAGCAGCCAACTGCCCGTCAGGCCTTCCAGCCAGGAAATGACTGTGACAAAAAAGCGCGAGATAAAGTTATCTTGTAACCAACTCAAAGGATTTCCTCCCCAACTGTTTTCGTGCGTGCAGGCACGGGATCATATCCGCCCTTGCACAAGGGGTTGCAGCGCAATACGCGCCATAGGGCCAAACCCAGCCCCCGCACCGCGCCCCAGGTTTGGATGGCTTCTAAAGCATATTCCGAGCATGTCGGCACAAACCGGCAACAACCCGGGTGTAGCGGCGAGATCTGTTTTTGGTAGAAGACAATGAGCCATAGCAGTATGCGTTTCATGCGTCTGTCTCCTTCAAGCAGCCGCTCCGCTTTAACAGATGATACATGCCGTCATAAATCACAGAAAACGAAGCTTGGGCGCTTTGCGTCCGCGCCACAAATACCAGCTGCACCTTAGGGCGCACCATTGGCGCCAGCAGACGGTAGCTTTCCCGCATCCAGCGCTTTACCTTGCTACGGGTCACGCTGTTGCCGACCTTTTTGCCGACGGAAAATCCCGCACGGGACCGCCCGCGGCAGGGGGCCGCCAAAAGCACCATCTGGCCATTGGCCACGCTTTTGCCCCTCCGGAATACGTATTGGAATTCCGATGTGCGGCGCAAGCGCATGGACTTTGGATAAGGGTTTTTCTTCATGATGAAAAAAGCCGCTTGGCGCGGCTTTTATGCAGTCAGTACCTTGCGGCCTTTGCGACGCCTGCGCGCAACCACCTTAGCACCTGTATGCGTTTTCATGCGGGCACGGAAGCCATGTACCTTTTTACGCTGTCTTTTTTTCGGCTGATAAGTTTGTAACATAACAGTGATACACTCCTTTAATCGGCGGTATACGCCGGCAATTTCAAAGATACGCACCCATAAAAGGGCAATGCTAATTTATTATAATAGAATAAGCAACCCCTGTCAATGAGAAACAGGCGGTTGAAAATGGGTTAAAAGGATTTCCAATCCTGCGTGTCCTCTGTGGTAGTGGTGGTGTAGCCAGCGCTGCTGCCAAGCATACCGAAGCTACATTTTCCCTGGTAATAGCGCTCCACATGCGTTTCCCCGCACTTGGGACATGGGGCGGTTTGCCCTACGCGCACCAATTCCTCATAAATATGGTTGCATTTGGGGCAGATAAACTTCAAAACAGGCATGCCGATCCCTCCTTTTGGCTGTGCAATATTGTATCGTTTTTTCCCGCTTTCGGCAAGGGGGCGCGGGCAAAGCATTGTCAAAACCGAAAGATGCGTTTATAATATGGGCGCATAGCCTCAAAGCTGAGATGCTTTGCGGCCTTTTTCCATACGACCAGGGGCCT
>UREB01000132.1 GCA_900546685.1 uncultured Eubacteriales bacterium
CATTGGGGGCAAAAGAGCGCCACCGTATTTTTAATATCTTGGCCTGATAGAATCCTAACAAGACGAACAGTCCCATCACAGCCAAGTAGTCGCTCAAAAAACAGATCACAGGCTCGGTATAATCGAAAAATACAAAGTGGCTAAGCAGGAGCAAGTAGGTGCCTACATTTCTACGAATGAAAGCAGTGACGCCATAGCCCGCAAGAACAAAAGCCAAGATCCGTAAAGTATTTCTTCGCATACGGGATGGTTTGAATCGTTTTCCGGCCATCAACAGGATCGCATTCCAATGCAGACCTAAATGAACCGCCATCAGTACAAATCCCCAATAAGCACAGAGAATATGTAGATTTCCGGCTACCTCGTAGCCAGTATGAACCGGCAACGCGGCAAACACATAACGGGATAGGATGATACCGCTTATCATCGAGCCAATCATGCATAGGAAAATAAGACCTATAAGCACCGTTTGCACAATGCGGAAACACGTATATCTTCCTTTTCCAATCGCTCCATACCATTTACGGTTTGCAATGTGGTGTGCGATAAAAAGGATAAGCATTCCAACGCCGATCCACTCGTGGGATTTCTCCCCTATCAAACCATACGCCATTAACAAAAGCATGGCGATGGCCATTGCGGCGTCAATCACAAGCTTGCATTTTGCGGCCGCTTTCATCTCATCCTCCTTTCCGATGTAAGATGATCCATTGCAAATTCTCCGGGTCATCGAAGAGCACATTCGCACCACCATGGTAGTTATAAATCCCCTTCTCATTGAAAAAGGCATTTTCGGGTATCTCTAAACGAAGCACATCATTGATCTCAGTTTCGCTCCATCCGATATTTTTATAAGCGGCATGAAGTTCATCATAAGCGGATCGTGCTTTGGCGCTGCCGTAATATTCATCTCCCTCGGCCATGTAAATATAGGCCGCGACGCCGTTTTCAGCTATGGGTGTGTAGTCGCCATCCCATTGGGATGCGCCGTGCAGATAAGCCGCATATAGGTCGGGACGCACAGAAACCGCCTGGGACATCGTCTCGCCGCCTGCCGAATACCCAGCAGCGTATATACGGCTGGTATCCACAGCAAAGTGATCGATAAAATACTCCGTCAGCTCTATGGCTTGCCGTGCGGATTTTTCATGCCAATCGGTCAGCTGGGCGGAAACCACGATCATTTCTGTATCCAGCTGTGTCCAGGATAGAAATCCGTTCCAATCCAGGTTGCTGCCAGAAGAATCTTCCCCAAACCACATCATGTCATACCCGGGCATAACCATCACCAAAGGATATGTGCGTCTGCCATCATAGCTTTCGGGCAAAAAATAACTATAATGGATGTCGCCGTCGGCACCGGGCAGAATCTGTTCCGCAATCATACCGGTTTGGATCTGCGGAGTGGCTGGGATTTCCTCTACAGGCCGGCGCGCCGCCTCCTGCCCACAGCCCCTAAGGGAAATGGCAAGGGCGGCCGCTATGCACCATGCAAAAAATTGTTTCATAACACCTTTTATACAATCATCGCAGCGCAATCACAGCGCATTTTTCTTTCGGTATACCATGGCGGCTTTTTATTTCTGCTCATCTACCGGGGGAACTGTTTCGGCATAGCGCTTCAGCATTTCCGGTGTGCTGGTATAGTAGCGCGCATTCTTATTCATGGCGGCAATTTTATCCATTTCCTCATCCGTCAAGGCAAAATCAAATAGATCAAAGTTCGCTTGAATATGCGTCGGATTCTTAGATCCTGGAATGACGATGTTCCCGTCCTGTATATGCCAGCGAAGAATCACTTGGGCGCTGGATTTGCCATATTTCTTGCCAAGCTCTGCAAACAACGGCTCTTCCAAAAGGGCCTTGTCGCCGTGCCCCAGCGGATACCACGATTGCGCGACCATGCCGTTTTCCTTTAGAAACGCTTTCAGTTCCTTTTCCTGATGATAAGGATGCAGCTCGGTTCGCAGTACCGTAGGCCTGACCTCACAAATGCTCAAGATTTCTTCCATTTGTGCTTTGTTAAAATTGGAAAGGCCAATGGCACGAACCTTCCCCGCTTTATAGGCCGCCTCCATTTGGCGATATCCTGCTGTATAATTGCCGGCAGGTTGGTGGATCAGCAGTAGATCGATATAGTCAGTATCCAGCCGTTCCAACGTTTTTTCCACTGCGTCGGCTTGCTCATAGAAGCTGGGCCATAGCTTGGTTTCCAAAAAAATCTGCTCACGGGGCACCCCGGATTTTTTCATAGCGCGGCCAACGGCCTTTTCATTCACATAGGCATTGGCAGTATCCACAAGCCGGTAGCCGTTTTTCAATGCGCTGAGGACAGAATTTTCCGCCTCGTCAGGGGTCAGCAAAAATGTGCCAATGCCGGCCATGGGCATCTTTACGCCGTTATTCAATGTTGTGTATTCCATGATAAATTCCTCCTTTATTCAATCGTTGCACGCAACTTGGCCGCTTCGTTTTTATTGGTTGCCATCCCACTATATGTCATCCCATACAAAGAGGCAAAACGCTTGATGGTATATTCGCCAGCTTCCAGCATCCACTTTTCAGGGCTAGCGCCTTGAAATAGAAAATATAGCGTTCGTCCGGAAAGGGCGTTGCTGTCTACTCTTCCATAGAACCGATCCAGCACATTGCGTAAGCTTCCGCAGATATTGTGCCAATACAGTGGAGAACCCAGGACGATTACATTGGCCTTTTCCATCGCGGAAATGATAGTATCCAGCTCATCACCCGGCAGCTGCTGGCCGTAAGCGCCAATGGTATAATCCGTAAGATTCAGCGTTTCATAAGCCTTTCCCCGTAACAATTCCTCTGCCAGCGCGGCAGTATTGCCATTTTTGTTCGGGCTTCCATTGATAAATAAAATGTTCATGTTCCTCACTCCTTTTGCACATTTTCATCCATACATAGGGGTTGCCATCGCGGATGTATTCCTACTCCGTACCTGGCTTATACACACCGCATTATCAAAACATATATCCTGCGCTATGACATTTGCGGCATGCTCCCCGTGGTTATTTTTATTTTTTCAATGACTGGGTACGTTCCGGGCTTCCTTTGATTCGCAATATTTTGCACATAAATCCGTATTTTAGTCTGAGAAAATCGCTTCCAGCCAAGCAGCATAGTCTGCCACCCAGCCGCCATCGGAGCCAAAGCCGTGCGGCCAGCCGTCTAAAACGATGCGGCCCGTTTGTATACCCATACCCTTGACCACCTCATACTGCTGGCGGAATTGCTCATAGAATGGATCCTCCGTACCGTACACATAAAAGGTAGGTGGCAGGTCTCCTTCTGCGAGCCATGCCGAATCCATGTTCCCTACGCTGAGCCGGCCATAGAAAGAATAAACGAGACCGGCAGCGGAAGCATGTGCGGATACTGTATCCAGTTCATCGGGAACATAGCCGCTGTCCAAGGCAGTTCCGTCTATATCTTCATCATAGTGCATTAAGAATTCCCCGGCCTGGATCCCTCCGGCAGAAAAGCCCATAACGGCAATATCCTCTGGATCAATGCCGTATACATCGGCATTTTTACGGATAAACCGAACCGCTCTAGCCACATCCAGGGCCCCTTCCTCTTGCGTATAAGGCGAAAGCCGATAATCGACAATGAAGGTTTGGAATCCGAGCTCCCGAAGCGCCGCAGCGGTGGGAAGAGAATCGGTATAATTGCCCCGAAATTGATAAGCGCCGCCGGCCATCAACACAACGGCCCCTTTGGGGCGGACGCCTTTTCGAACGGGGATGGCTGTCATATAAGGGCGAAAATCCCAATTGTCAAAGTATTCTGTCATGTTTGGTGTAAAGCTGGTTTTCGCTGGAATGTTGTTTTCCTCCCAAAGATAGAGCACCTGAATACCGCTTGGATCCGCCTCGGTATTCAAAACCGTAGCGTTTCCCTCTGGCATTGGCATCTTTCTCAGCATATCGTCTCTGGAATAATCCTGAATTTTACCGCTGCCAAAATCATATTCGTCTGGAAAATCGTCGGGCGTCGCCACGGTATCCTCCGATGTGCCGTCTCGAAAATCTTCCCTATCTTCTCTGTCAATGGAATCGTTCTTTGTTATCATCGCATCCTCGATTGCGCTTACACTACTCTCCACATTGCCGCTGGGAGCCCTCTCGGGCTCCTCTCCGCAGGCTGTCAATAAAACACTCATGGCTGTGGCCATCAAGAGGGCGATAATTCTTTTTCTATTCATTGCACGCCCAAGCCATTGACCCATTCGCGCACACTATCCGCAGAAACACCGGAAGAGAATCTCTGCCCCTCCAGCCAGTTGCCAGTGCCAGCCATTTCGGCCAGCAGCTCGCCACTCTGCCCCATACCAGAGGAAGAAGAGGTTGCAAAAGGAATGACAGTCTTTCCTGTGAAATCATTGGCTTGGACAAAACCGTCTACGGGCCATGCCGCAATGCCCCACCAAATTGGATACCCGATGAATACGGTGTCGTATTCATCCCAATTGGATACCTCGGTAGTCGTCAGGGCCACATCACGCAAGGATTCATCCTCATGCTCCCTGCTTACACGGCTGTCGCTATTCGTCCAGTCCAAATCCTCTTCGCTATATACCTCAATAGGAACGATCTCAAAAAGATCCCCGCCCGTAGCATCCGCAATATCTTGCGCGACTCGCTCAGTATTGCCCGAAGCAGAATAGTAAGCAACCAATACCTTCCCGCCTTCCGGTTGTATACTCGAATCATTTTCAGCAGACGCGGTAGCGGTGGGCGATTGTGTAGCAGTAGGCCTGTCGCCATTGCCACAAGCGGCAAGGCCGAGCACGAGCGCTAGACTCAACAATAAAGCCGTCAGTTTTTTCATAATCATTCTCCTTTCAAGTCACTTGCATTTGTTCAAAATTTCATATATTTCATCATGGGTCAGCTTTTTACAGCAGCCTGCGGTGATGTTTGTAGAGTTTGCAATGGCGCGGAAATCAGCATCGTCAGGAATGCCCAATTCCCTAAAGGTGGTAGGCAGCCCGATCTCTTTGATAAATGCTGTCATTGCATCAATGCCGGCCAACGCGGCCTCCTCATCGCTG
>UREB01000133.1 GCA_900546685.1 uncultured Eubacteriales bacterium
AATTTTTCTGCTATTTCAGCGCGTGCTGCATTCCAACAGCGTAGATCCTACGCAGCTGCCCAACACATCACCGGTGGCCTCTGCCCCGCTAGACGGAACCACGCCTTCCAACGGCGGTACAACCACCAGCGCCGGGCCATTTGCCAGCAAATTCCCGGATAAGTTTACCACCGGCGAAGTAGAAAAAACCGACACGACCTACAAGAGCCAGCATTTAAATATCACCATCACACAGGGACAGCGTGGCGATGCTATTTACTATTTGGCGGATATTTATGTCAGCGATATCAAATATTTGAAAACGGCCTTTGCTGGAGGCAAATATGGCGGCGGCACGGCTTCCATTGCGGATACGCTGGCAGAAAACAACGGGATATTGGGCATAAACGGCGATTATTACAGCGCACGCAACGACGGAATCGTCATTCGCAACGGCGAATTGTACCGTGAAAAGGTATTTGCCGATGTGTTGATCATGAACAACGACGGCTCCATGGCTACCTACACGGCTGATGCGTTTGACATTGATACCGTCAAGCAAAATGGTGCCTGGCAAGGCTGGTCCTTCGGGCCGATGCTGTTGCAAAACGGGCAACCTATGACGGAATTTAACAGCAATGTGGTGCGTGCCAATCCGCGTACCGCCATCGGATACTATGAGCCAGGGCATTACTGTTTCATCGTAGTCGACGGCCGGCAGCCCGGATATTCCGAAGGGCTTGCCATGGCAGACTTATCACAGCTGATGTATGATCTTGGTTGTAAAGTGGCCTATAACTTTGACGGCGGCCAAACCTCCATGATGGTGTTTGACGGCAAGGTTGTCAACAAACCCTATAAGGATGGGCGCAGCTGCAGCGATATCGTCTATGTGGGCGAAGGAGAGTGATCGCAGATGTTAAAACGAGTCTTGCCGCATGTGAGTATCGTGTGTTCTTTGATGCTCTTGGTGCTGTATATCATCAATCTTTTCAACGATGCCATGGGTTTTTTGCGCGGGCCTGAATTTGAATTTCTGCTTTTGATCGCCATTTTTTCTGCTTTTTTTACCGGCGTATATCTGGTACGGGAAAATTGGATTAACGAGCGGCGAAAAAACAGAGATCCCACCCGCCGATAAGCGTTGATTTGCCGGCGCTCCCTGCTTTAAGGGGGCGCTTTTGTTTTGCCCATTGCATCATACTACATTTTTCTTTATAATAAGGGTACGAGCAGAGTAGGAATTTGTGCGTTAAGTGCCGCCTGGACGGGGAGTTGTCAGGCGGACGAAAAGGCAATCTTGCGGTACAAATTTCGCATCCCGCTGCTACAACGTAGAGGTTCTCCTTCTTGCTGTAGCATATTTTGCTGGCAATTCGGCCGCATGGCCAAAAGAAAGGAGGAGAATGCTATGAACAAATCCAAATCACCGCTGTTTACCACCCATAGCATTGCGCTGATGGGTCTTTTATTGGCAGCAGAGATCGTCTTGTCCCGGTTTTGCTCTATTGCAACCTGGAATATCAAGATCGGTTTTACCTTTATCCCTCTGGTCTTGTCCGCCGGCCTCTTTGGGCCGATCGGCGCTGGGGTATTGGCAGCGCTGGCGGACTTTTTGGGCGCTATCTTATTCCCCATTGGCCCCTACTTCCCCGGCTTTACCTTTACCCAGTTCTGCGTAGGCGTTGTGTTTGGTCTGCTGCTGCAAAAAAAACAGAGCATGGGACATATCGTCGGCGCAGTTTTGCTCACACAGATATTGAGCAGTCTGCTGTTGGATTCGTATTGGATCTCCGTGCTTTACGGTAGCCCCTATTTGGTGCTCCTGGGCACGCGTGCGATCCAATGCGCCGTGATGAGCGCATTGGAGATCGTCGTAATTCCAATTCTCTTAAAGCAGCTAGTGCCCCGCATGAAAGCCATCATGGCATAATTTTATGGAAAAGGCAGGCATTTCGTCTGCCTTTTCCCATCCAAAAGGCGGTATCGTTTTCTATGTTTTCCAACTATTCACAGGCGCTTTGCTTTATGCAGAGCACAGCGCATCTTGGCAGTGTGCCCGGCCTTGCGCGGCTGCAAGCGCTGCTGTCTCGGCTGGGGCACCCGGAGCGCCAAAACCGGTACATTCATGTGGCGGGTACCAACGGGAAGGGATCTGTCTGCGCCATGACGGCGTCTATCTTGCAGGCAGCCGGATACCGGGTCGGTTTATTTACTTCTCCTTTCCTCCGTGATGTAAGGGAACAGATCCAATGCAATGGCGAAATGATCTCTCCTTCCTCCTATATGCATCTAGCTTCCCGCATCGCGGCGCTCGGCTTGCCGGCAGAGTCCCTGCCAACGGAATTTGAGCTGACAACTGCATTGGCTTTTTTATACTTTGCAGAGCAGAAATGTGATGTTGTTGTCTTGGAAACAGGCTTGGGGGGCGCGGAGGACGCCACCAATGTCATTCCTGCGCCGCTGGTAGCTACCATCACACGCATTGGCCTGGATCACATGCAGTTTTTAGGGAGCTCGCTGGCCGATATTGCAGCGCACAAAGCAGGCATCCTGAAAAAAGGCTGCCAGGCAGTGTGCTATCCGCAGGCGTCGGAGGCGCAGCAAGTGATAGACGATGTATGCAAACAGCGCCAAATCCCCTGTGTATTTCCCAATTTTTCCGAGCTCGAAGTCCATAGCAAGGGGCTTGATGGGCAATGGTTTATGTATAAAGGGCAAGGGCCTTATGCGCTTTCCCTACTAGGGCCCCATCAATGTAAAAACGCGGCCATAGCACTGGAAATCATCCGCTGCCTGCGCCGCCAGGGTTTTGTGATTCCTGAAGCTGCGCTTACGCAAGGGCTGTGCCAGGTCCAATGGCCGGCCAGGCTGGAGGTACTCTGTAGCGACCCTCTCTTCTTATTGGATGGCGGGCACAATCTGCAATGCATCCAGGCTGTCTGCCAAGCGCTTGATGCGCTGCTGCAAGGGCAGAAAATCATCTGCTTATTTGGTGTGATGCGGGATAAGGAATACCCCACTATGCTACAAGCGCTGGCACCTTATGTCTGTGCTTTTGTCGGCGTACAGCCCTCCAACGCCCGTGCTTTGCCTCTGGAAGCGCTGGGACGGGCGTTGGCAAAGACGGGGATTCCCTATACGCTCTGCGATTCTATCCAAGCAGGCGTACATACGGCATTGTCGCTATCAGAAACACAAAAAGCCCCTATATGCGCCTTGGGGTCTCTATATATGGCAGGAGACATTCGCCAAATAATATACGAGGAGAAAGAACATGCAAATTCTAAAGACGCTTCCCTATGAATTTTCCGTTTGTCAACTGGATAGCACTACATCTGTCAATTTTGGATCCGAATACTGCTTCTTTGCAAGGACGGCGGAAGAAATTTCTTTGGTCTGCCCTACGCACCAGGTGCCAGCGCACACGCTACACCGAGAGGATGGCTGGCGGGGGCTGTATATCGACGGTATCTTAGATTTTTCCCTGATCGGTATCTTATCCAAACTCAGTGCGGTATTGGCTGCTTCCCAGGTCGGAATCTTCGCTGTATCCACTTACAATACAGACTATATTTTTGTTAAAAAGGATCAGTATTCACAGGCTGTCCAAGCGCTGCGCCAAGCAGGCTATGCTGTAGAATGAACCACCTTTAGTAAAAAGAAAAGGGCGCTAGTATAAACAGCGTCCTTTTTCTCTATTTAAGTTCTACCACCGTCACGCCGGCGTCGCCTTCTCCATAGGCGCCCATACGCATGGATTTAACGTGCGGGTGATGGCGCAAGTGCTCTTGCACCCCAGCCCG
Organism: uncultured Eubacteriales bacterium; assembly: GCA_900546685.1. Taxonomy (GTDB): domain Bacteria; phylum Bacillota; class Clostridia; order Christensenellales; family QAND01; genus UMGS1975. Next base: position 3,786 of record UREB01000133.1, read on the forward strand.
CAGCGCCCCCGTTCCCTTTCCATGGATGATGGTGGTCTGCGTTCTCCCGGACAAAATGGCATCGTCTAGATGCAGGTCTATGACCATCACTGCCTCGTCTACCGTCATGCCGCGCACATCAATCTCTAGCGGCGCGGTACGCTCGCCGCGGCGCACCACTGCTTTGGGTGCTTGCTTTTTCTGTTGCTGGCGCACACGTAAGCTTTCCAGCGGTACCTTCATCTTGATGACGCCTGCCTGGATCAGCACTTCTCCCTTTTTGTTGGCAGGCTCCAATACCGTAGCATTGGCATCCAGCGTGGAGGCATAGACGCTTTCTCCGCGCTGTACCCGTTTGGGGATGCTGCCCGGCGCCTGCGGCGCTTCCCGTTTTTTCTCCTGTATCTCCGGCAGGCTACGCAGCTGTTCTCTGGCGCTTTGCAACAGCTTTTCTCGTTCCGCACTATTCTCTGCCTTGGCAGCCTGCTTGGCGGTTTCTATCGCCTCGTTGGCCTGTTCTCGCGCTGTTTCCAAAGTACGGCGCGCCTTTTCAAGCGTTTCCTCTGCGCGCTTTTGCAGCTTTTGTGCCTGGGCTTTTTGCTGTGCAAGCTCACGATCAAACGCTTCCCTCTGGCTTTGCAGGTCATAGGTCAACTGTTCACGCGACTGCTCTGCCTGTTTTCTAAGCTGCTCCGCTTCGGCCAAGGCGCGCTCAAAGGCAGCCGCCTCGCTATCCATCTGGTCTTTTGCACGCTGTATTACCCGCTCTGGCATGCCAAGGCGGCTGGAAATGGCAAAGGCATTGGAGCTCCCTGCATAACCAATCATGAGCTTGTAGGTAGGCCTGAGCGATTCCACATCGAATTCCATTCCTGCATTCAAAAACCCAGGATGGCTCATAGCATAGCTTTTTAGTTCGCTGTAATGCGTGGTGCAAGCTACCACTGCACCCTTTTCCACCATCGTTTCCAAAATAGCGATCGCCAAGGCCGCGCCCTCTACTGGGTCTGTGCCGGCCCCCAGCTCATCCAGCAGCACCAGTACGCCGGGCCGGGCCTTTTTTAGAATGAATACGATATTGACCATATGCGAAGAAAAGGTAGAGAGCGACTGCTCAATGCTCTGCTCATCCCCGATATCTGCAAAAACAGCACGATAAACCGGCATCTCCGCCTTTTCGCACGGCAAAAACAGCCCGCTTTGCGCCAAAAGCACAAATAGGCCGGCGGTTTTCAGCGTTACCGTCTTACCGCCTGTGTTGGGGCCTGTTACGAGCAGGGCTCTAAGATCGCCGCCCACTGTAT
>UREB01000134.1 GCA_900546685.1 uncultured Eubacteriales bacterium
CATATCTGCGCGGCGATATGTACTATGCCGATCTGGGCCGGGGAATCGGCTCCGAGCAGGAAGGCTATCGCCCCGTCCTTATTCTTCAGAACAACACGGGGAACAAATACAGCCCCACCGTCATTGTGGCGGCCATTTCCAGCAAAGTGGACGCCAAGGCCAAGCTGCCCACTCACTATCTTCTCCAGGCGGAAAACGGGCTGGAACTGCCCTCTCTCGTTCTTTTGGAACAGCTCCGCACCATTGACAAGAAACGTCTGGGCGCATACATCGGACATCTGGAGGAAAAGCATATCCGCAAAATCAACCACGCCCTGGCGGTCAGCGTGGGGCTGATTGAGGAAGTTCCCGAAAACTTAATCATGTGCCTTTGCCCGGCCTGTGCCAATAACTTCTACGGCACAGGCTCTTATTATTTGCGCAGGGTTCACCCTAGCCGGGTGGAAAAGGACATTTGCACCTACTGCGGCCAGCGGCCCGGTTTTGACTATGAGGTTGTAAAGCGCCGTCAATGACCGGGGTACAGCACATGGAGATCGTATTTCACACTGGGAAAGACAGCGAGCAATCCCTGCGCCAGTTCGCTGAAAAACGCGCCGAGTTTTTAACCCGTGAATTGCGGGATTTGAACGCGGAAGAATTAAAAGCGTTGCTTTCCACACTGAAAGAGGATCATCGCACCTTTGAGCAAAAATGAGGATGTTCCTATAATAATGGAGAAAGGGTGGTTTACTCATCGCCCTGGAAAGGAGGATATTTGATTATGAAACGCAAGGCAAGAATCCAGACGGGAATCGATGATAGATTGGTGGCCATATATGCGAGAAAGTCCCGTATTACGAATAAGGGGGACAGCATTGGAGTTCAGTTTAAGCAAAGCGCCGACTATGCGGTCAACCAGCTTTCCCTGCCGGAAGATTACGAATTTGCCCGATATGAGGACAAGGGCTTGAGTGGCTACTATTCCGACCGCCCGGATTTTCAAAGGCTGCTCCGGGACATTGAAATGGGGAAAATCAAGGCTGTGGCCTGCTACAAATTAGACCGAATCAGCCGAAAAACGTCCGATCTCATGCGGCTGCTGGAATATTTCGAGCGTCACGATGTGACGCTTTTGGTCTGCTCCAACAATATCAATACACGGATCAGCACATCCAAAATCATCATCCAGGTGCTGGCCATTATCGCAGAATTTGAACGTGATATTCTCACGGAACGTATCCAGGATAACTTGATGGAGCTGGCGAAAGATGGGCGCTGGCTGGGCGGCAAAACACCGACCGGCTTTTCTTCCCAACGTGTGACAACGGGAAGTGGAAAAAACAAGAGTGCCATCAGTTTTCTTGTCCCTGTGCAGGAAGAAAAAGAGATTGTACTGGAAATCTACGGCACCTTCTGGGAGACACGTTCTCTCTTGCAGACGGCAAATATCATCAATGAGAAATATGAAACGAAGCATGGCGCGAAGTTTACCACATCCACCATCCGGCTGATTCTGCGGAATCCAATCTACTGCGTGGCGGATGAATATTCCTACAACTATTTTCTGGAGCATGACGGAAACCTGTTTGGAGAACCGTCAGACTTTGATGGTCAGCATGGGCTTACAGCTTATAACAAGACCGACCAGATGAAAGTTGAGGATGAGGATTCCACCTTTTTCAATCCCAAGTTCTCACAACTTCTTACCAGGAAACCCATTAGTGAATGGATTGTTTCCGTGGGCCGCCATGAGGGATTTATCAGCTCCCGGAAATGGGTGGAAACGCAAAATATGCTGGATGAGATTGCAGAAAAGTATAACCGGCCCCATAGAAAAACCAATGCTCTGCTGTCCGGCTTAATGTATTGCCCTATTTGCGGAAAACGGCTGCGTGTGCTGCCCGAATCTAATCGCTGGACGAATGGCAAGCCCCGCTTCAAGTATGCCTGCCCTGGGGTGAGGGCAAAAGAGTGTACCTTCAAAGGGGTTGAGGGTGTAACGCTGGATGAATTTGTTATCCACTCACTCTCCAGCCTGCAAGAAGAACATTCCGACTATTACCGGCAGCTTTTGGAGAACAGGGTTGCCAGCATGATCCGTACCGACCAAAGCGAAAAAGAGTACCAGGAAACCAAAAAGGCGATTGAACGCTTAAATGCGGATATTGCCGCACAGGTACGAAATCTGCGTGAAGCAGACGACGCCCTTAAACGCTTTATCCAGGATGATATAAAGGAATTGACGGACGAGCTGGCAAAGCGCGAAGCTGCCCTGCGCCGAATGGAAGATACACAATCTGAAAATCAGTATCTCATCCATGAACTGAATGGCATGAAAAAAAGGCTGCTATCCTTTGAGGAGTTTGCAAAGGACGCACAGCCTGAAGCTCTGTTTACTTTGGTTCATTCGATTGTTGACCGAATTTATATTACTACTGATGGCACCAAACAGAAATGCCAGGTGTATATCAAAGGCTGCGCCACGGAGGATTATTCCGACGTACTCGGCGCAGCCGGGTACATAGAGGAAGAACCCCTGTTGCCGGTGGTGTCGTACATGCCGCCGATGTGTGATTTAGATTACTATAGCATTTCCACCATGTACATACATGACAAATGCGGGAGCTGTAAGAATGAGAGTGAAAGGCGAGATAGTTCAAGAGCGATACCAAAAAGCGATGGAAGCAAAAAAGTTTTTTCTGTGTTTTTATAATGCAAATTGCAAAAAAATAGCCATTGAAAATCCGACACCAATGAAAATGATTGGACTTCCACCTTATACACAGGCAATACAGCCGTATGAGTTCGGGCATCCATACAGCAAAAGAACTTGTCTTTGGTTGAAAGGATTGCCACCACTAATTCCAACAGAAATCGTGGCAAACCACGAACCTTATGTAAACGGTGGGTGTAAAGATGCACATGGAAATTATAGGAAATTCCAAGGAAGAAAAGAGAGAGATCAAAAAACACGTAGTAAAACATTTGAGGGAATTGCAAAGGCAATGGCAGAACAGTGGGGGTAAAAGATATGAAAATAAAGCTGGACAAGGGAGCAAGGATACCGACAAGAGCGCACAGCACGGACGCGGGGCTGGATCTATATGCACGGGATACGCAGATCATCCCGGCCAAGGAAAGCGCCGTTTTTGATACGGGTGTACATGTTGAGCTGCCGGAGGGCACAGCGGGATTTTTGAAAAGCAAAAGCGGGCTGAACACAAAGCACGGAATCACCAGCGAGGGCGTGATCGATGTGGGATATACCGGGAGCATCGTGGCCAAGCTGTACAACCACAGCGGCAAGGATTACAAGGTCAACGCAGGAGACAAGATCACCCAGCTTGTGATTGTGCCAATTTTAACGCCTGAATTGGAACTGGTAGAAGCGCTGGAAGAAACACAGCGTGGGAACAACGGATTTGGGAGCACGGGGAAATGAACAAAGCCAAGCAAAGCAGGATAGAGTTTGAAACATGGGAATACATTCTGCCCGCCATAGAGGAGATCGCAAAAGTAAGCGCCAAGGGCTTTGCAAAGTATGGGCCGGGGAACTGGACGCGAGTAGAGACAAAGGACAACATCAACCATGCGCTTCGGCACCTCTGCTTGTACAGAGACAAGAGGGAAGGTGTCCCGCTGCCAGAGGGAGAGGAAAACGAAAACCACCTGGCGCATGCGTGCGCCCGGCTAATGATGGAGATAGCAAAGGAGGGCTAAATGCCAACGTGGGCGAGGATGTGGATTTTGTGCACGGGGCTGGTGTGCTTTGTGGCGCTGTATGCGGTAGCCAGGGAGATCAAGCACAAACCAACGCGCATTGCGGTATGCGGATTTCTGATAGGGCTTGTGAGTGCGTTGATGATTGTGGGGCTGTGGGAATGAGAAAAAGAGCAAAAAAGAGACCAACGCTGTGCTTGTCATGCGCGAGGTTTTGCGGGCAGTGCAGCTGGTCGGCGCGGTTCGAGCCGATAGCGGGATGGAGCGCAGAGGAGGGAAGCCTGACGCGACAATACGGAGGCACACTGAAAACCTACACTGTTCTGCAATGCCCTTTGTATGAAAGGGATTCGGAAGAGGACGGAAACAGGAGGGCAGAAAGCCATGCCATTGCCAAAGCATTGTAAGGGATGCTTTTACAGGCGGAGCCTTGGCGCGGACAGCGGGGAAAAGTTTTGCGCGTACATCCTGATAGAGGGACATTCGAGAGGATGCAGCGTAGAGGTGTGCGATAAGAAAAAGAAAGCAGGGAGAAGGAAGAAAAAACGGTGGGAGGATTTCTATTGACGATAGAACAGCTGGAAAACTGCCGCTCTGCGAAAGGGGAAGTCGAATCGCTGCGGGAACGGATCGAGAGAATCAAGAGCGACCGGGAGCGGATGACGCAGAGCATCACCGGCATGCCAAGCGGAAAAAACAACAACCAAAGCCGGATAGAGGAGCTGACAGTAAAGCTGATGGAGCTGGAAGAACAGCTGGCGGACAAGCTGTGGCAGAGGGAAACGGAAATTAAAGAGGTAGAGGCGTGGATCGAGACGCTAAAGCCATACCAGAGGAACGTGATCCGCCTGCGGTATATTGAGGGGCGGACGTGGCGGCAGATAGAGAAAAAGACACATTACACAAAAGATGGAGCTATGAGGATTCATAGGAAGGTTAAAAAGTGTCTACCTTTTTCTACCTAAAACTGTGAAATAATATAGACTAAGGAAAGAAGGAAAGGCCGACATGCATCGGCCTTTTTCTTTTGGGAAATTGTACACTGCGAGAAGGAAGCCAGGGGCGGGGGCTTGGCGGTGTAAATGGGATAAGAAAAAAAATAAGACGGTGTATGCCGTCTTATTTGTCATAGTGCCCTTTGCACTGGATCACCTCAATATTTTCTCCTGTGATTCGGTATACCAGTCGGTGCATATCATCAATGCGCCTACTCCACAAGCCGGTTAAATCTCCCTTTAGGGGCTCTGGCTTTCCAATCCCGGTGTATCCGTTACGGTCAATATCCCGCAGGAGGGAATTGATACGCTTGAGCGTTTTTTTATCTTGCCCTTGCCAATACAGGTAATCCGAG
>UREB01000135.1 GCA_900546685.1 uncultured Eubacteriales bacterium
GGACTGATGTGTGTGGCCCCCTTGGGGTGCTCTGAAAGGGAAACGGAAGCCTGCTTTGCCAAAATGAAAGACCTTTTCGATGGGCTTTCCCACCGTATCCCGGACAATGCTGAAATGAAGGTGTTGTCGATGGGGATGAGTCATGATTTTCCGCTGGCCATAAAACATGGCGCTACTTTGGTGCGCGTAGGTTCCGCGCTATTTCTAAACAAATAACTATTTGGAGGTGCGCAATGGCACAAAAGAAAATATTCGGAAAGGTCCTAGATTTGATCGGACTGGAAGAATCTGCCATTGATGAAGAGGATAACTACGAAGGTTTTGATGATTACGAAGATGATTATCAAGATGATTTTGATGATTATCAGGAGGAAGAATACGAAGAGCCTGTTAAGAAATCTAGTAGAAAAAGTAGAGCGAGTAAACGCGCGGAAAAAAATAGCCGCAAAAACAACCGTGACGATTTTGACTACGGATACGAGGATGAAGTGGAAGAAGAGGATACAGAATATGCAGGCCTTGGCAGAAATGGGCTGTTAGGCAGCAATAAATCCAGTAGGCGTAGCACGGCAACCACGCTGCGCAGCACGAGGGAAAGGGATCGCGAAGTGGATCAGAGCAGCAAAGTAGTAGGTTTCAATCCGAAGATCAAAATGATTGTCTATCAGCCGATGAGCTATGATGACACACAAAACATCGTAGACAACCTGAAGCGCAATAAGCCTGTGATAGTCAATCTGGAAGCGGTGGATAAGCAGGAAGCACAGCGCACTCTGGATTTTATCTCCGGTGCGATTTATGCAATCAATGGCGATATTCAAAAGATCAATAGCGCTGTCTTTGTTTTGGTTCCGGCCAATGTAGATATTTCCGGCAATATTCCGGATGATTTGAAAGGAAAAAGCTTTTATACGTTAGACAATCAGCGTAGAGATTATTAAGTCTTCATCTTAGGAGGGATGCGACGTGTTAACTGCACAGCAAATTCATGAAAAAAGTTTTTCCCGGGATAAAAAGGGATATAACATCGACGAAGTCGATATCTTCTTGGATGAAGTGATTGTAGATTATGATACACTTACCAGGGAGAATCAGGAATTAAAAACAAGGATCGAAGCTTTGAATAAGCAGATCGAATCGTACCGTGGCATGGAAAATTCCATGATGCACACCATGGTTACCGTACACAAAGCGGCGGAAGAGATTGAAGAAAAGGCAAAGAAGGACGCCGAAGAGATGTATGCGAAAACACGTGCGCAGGCTGATGCGATGGCGGATCGTGCACAAAAAGAATACGATCAGATTCTTAATACTGCCAGCGCAGAGGCGGATCGTATTGTACGCGACGCAAGAAAAGAACTGAAAGAAAAGCAGGAAGCTATTCTGGAGCTACATGAGCTCCTTGCTGAGTTTAAAACTGGCGTGAAGGATTATGCTTCCGAGCTCATTGAGTTTGCGGATAAGATCAACGATCCAGAGCCCATTCAGGCAATCTTGCCTACCTTTGATGAGGAAGAGTCCGCTGAGGAGGACAGCCAGCAGGAGAGTTTAGAAGGTTTGTCTGCTAGCGAGGTCGTAGATAGCTTGGTGGATGATCTGAAAAAGCAAGAAAAGAAGGATTATGTTGCAGAGTATGTAAATGGTGTAGAGCGCAGCAAACAGATGCAAGAGCAGGCTGAGCAGGCTCATCAGGAGGACCCTGAGGAAGAGAATCAGGCGGTATTTTACGGCCCAGTGGATGCCGATGATGGGTATGACAATAACTTCTAACAAATAAAAGGAGCTGGCTTGTACAGCTCCTTTTTTGTATATTTTCTGTTCATATGCATAGGATACCTGGTAGGGTGATGCGCATGGATCCTGAACAGAAAAAGATGTATAGAGAGCTGCAAAAAACGCTGCGAAAGATACAAATCGTTTTATATGAGCTAGACCCTACACTGGTAGATTCCCAGCATAGATGGCGTCGCATTGGCAGGCAGTTTGGGCAGGGCGTGATCAAAGGGCTTGGCGGCGCGGTAGGCTTTACAATTTTGGGTGCCATTGTCATGGCGATACTTACTTCGTTGGCAGCGCACAATATCCCTGTCATTGGAGATTTTATAGCAAAAATTATAGAGATTGTTAATGCAACAGCAAAATAAAATGACGGATGCATCCTTCCATGATATAATAATTGTTATACTCCATGGGAGGTTTTTTATGTTAGAATCCATCATCATCATAGTTGGCATCTTACTGGATCGGTTAACCAAGCTATGGGCGGCCGGCCCCCTGAAAGCAGTGGGAAGCATGGATTTTATTCCAGGCATTATGGAATTCCATTATGTAGAAAACAGAGGAGCCGCATTTTCTATGCTTTGGGGAAAAACTTGGATTTTTATTATTCTTACACTGCTAATTGTTGCTTTTCTAATTGGATATCTTTTGAAATACAGAAATACGGATGGAATTTGGATGCGTATCGCGGTTTCCAGCATCATTGCAGGCGCGATTGGAAACCTGATAGACCGTCTGTTGTACGGATATGTGGTTGATTTTTTGCGTCCTACCTTTATCAATTTCGCGGTTTTCAATATTGCCGATATTTTTGTTACTTGCGGCGCTATTTTGTTTATCATCGTTCTGCTGTTTTTCAATAAGAGGGAAAAGGACATGCCATGAATACGAATCGCGTAGTCATCGATAAGAGGCTGGAGGGAACCCGGCTGGATGCTTGCTTATCACAGGTAAGCGGGCTTACCCGTTCAAGATGCAGCCATTTAATCGAAGAGGGACATGTTTTGTTGGATGGTTGCCCTTCTAAAAACAAGACAAAGGTAAAGGAGGGCCAACAGCTTGTTTGGGAGGTTCCTGAACCATCTCATCTGTCTTTGGCGCCCGAAAATATTCCTATTGAAATCTTATATCAGGATGAGGATATTGCGGTTGTCAATAAGCCAAGGGGAATGGTTGTACATCCTGGAGCCGGTGTAGAGAGCGGTACGCTGGTCAATGCGCTCCTGTATCAGCTTGATCATCTTTCTGGTATCAATGGCGCGCTGCGTCCGGGTATTGTACATCGGCTGGATAAGGACACTTCTGGCGCCTTATTGATTGCTAAAAATGATTTGGCTCATCAGGGATTATCCCAGCAAATTGCTGAAAAAACGGCTTGCAGGGAGTATATAGCGCTGGTGCTCGGAAATATTAAGGAGGAGCAAGGAACGATAGATGCGCCGATTGGACGCCATAAAACACAGAGAAAGAAGATGGCTGTGGTAGATGGCGGACGTGAGGCTAGAACGCATTTTCGGGTGATTTATCGTTTTGGCAATGCAACGTTGGTAAGTTGTCGCCTAGAGACCGGCAGGACGCATCAAATTCGCGTTCATATGGCATACATTGGCCATCCTGTTCTCAACGACCCTGTCTATGGCCCTAAATCTACAAAACACGAGAAGGGGCAGCTGCTTCATGCGGCCCGCATTGCTTTTATGCATCCAAGAACAGCAAAGCGCTTATGTTTTTATGCGCCTTTGGATGAATATTTTTCAAAACAACTCAAAAGTAGGGAAATTAACACAGAAACACTATACAAAATTATTTGGCCATGATATAGTTATTCCCCCGAAGAAATAATTTCTTTTGAGAAAAGGGAAGGTGTCCGTTGATGGGAAATCAGGTAAAGATCATGGATGCTGCACAGGTCGACCGTGCCTTGGCACGCATGGCCCATGAGATGATCGAAAAGAACAAGGATTTATCCAATGTAGCGTTGGTAGGCATACATACCCGCGGTGTTCCGCTTTCTAAACGCTTAGCAGAGCGTATCGCGCAATTTAGCGGCCGATGGGTAGATTGGGGCAGCCTAGATATTACACGTTATAGAGATGATTTTACGCCCGTTGCAGACGGCCCAATTGTACAGGATACCAATATACTCTTTCCGCTGCGCGGACGGACAGTGATCATTGTGGATGATGTTTTGTTCACTGGCCGGACAGCACGAGCCGCCATGGATGCGATTATGGATATAGACCGCCCAAAATCAATCCAGCTTGCTGTGCTTATTGATCGCGGCCATCGAGAACTGCCCATTCGTGCCGACTATGTTGGAAAGAATGTGCCGTCTGAATATCAGCAGAAGGTGAATGTTCGGCTTTTGGAATCCGATCAAGAAGAGGGCGTATACTTGATAAGCGAATAAAAAATTTTTCTTTTGTGTATAAAAGCAGGAATAGGGGGCATGATAGGATTGACCTCACAATAACCCCCTTGAGAGAGCCTCGCAGAGAAAACAGAGCTGCGGGGCTTTTTTCTGTCTTCTATTCTTAAAATAAAAGAAAAATCGGAGCAAGAAAACTTACTCCGATTGGTACGGGTGTTCATAACGACACTTTGACAAAGAAAAAATCCGAGTGTTCTTATGAACACTCGAATTGAAAAGGTGTGACAAAAAAGATTGGCGCCGACAGGCGCACCCGCAAAAAGTTGGTAGAGAGCCAATTGGCGTGAAAACGGCGCATTTACAAGCCGTTAGCCGATGCGAACGTGACTTTTTGCGGAAAAGGAGGAGCAAGGGAGCGGGCGGATGATTTTCTTTGAAAAAGAAAATCGGAGCAAATCGTACTTTGCTCCGACGTGGTGCGAGAAACAGGACTTGAACCTGCACGTCCTTGCGAACACTAGCACCTGAAGCTAGCGCGTCTGCCAATTCCGCCATTCTCGCAAATATAAAATTGTTGGTGGATGGGGGTGGATTCGAACCACCGAAGTCTGAGACGGCAGATTTACAGTCTGCTCCCTTTGGCCACTCGGGAACCCATCCATATAAGCAATGTAATAACTGGTGGAGCTGGTGATGGGACTTGAACCCGCAACCTTCTGATTACAAATCAGATGCTCTGCCAATTGAGCTACACCAGCAAAGTGGGGAAGAAGTGGCGACCCGGATGGGTTTCGAACCCACGACCTCCAGCGTGACAGGCTGGCATTC
>UREB01000136.1 GCA_900546685.1 uncultured Eubacteriales bacterium
TCATCGGGCATTTTAGACAGGGCCGAACGGACTACACCGGGGCCGGAAACTCCTACGTTAATGACACAGTCCGGTTCGCCGGGCCCATGAAAGGCGCCGGCCATAAACGGGTTGTCCTCCACAGCATTGGCAAATACCACCAGTTTTGCAGCGCCCAGGCCGCCGTGTTCTGCGGTAAGCTCAGCTGTTTTTTTGATGATAAAGCCCATTTCACGCACAGCGTCCATATTGATCCCCGCCTTTGTGGAGCCGACGTTGACAGAGGCACACACGCGCTCCGTAGCCGCCAGGGCTTCCGGGATGGATTGGATCAGGGTGCGGTCGCCATTGGTAAAGCCTTTGTGCACAAGCGCGCTAAAGCCACCGATGAAATTCACACCGACGGTTTTGGCAGCGTCGTCTAAGGCCTTGGCAATGGCCACATAACTGTCTGCACCGGTATTTTGCGCAATCAGGGAAATGGGCGTTACGCTGATGCGCTTGTTGACAATGGGGATACCCAGTTCCTCTTCAATGGTTTCGCCGGTTTTTACGAGGTTTTCGGCCCGGCGGGCGATTTTGTCATATACATTCTGCGCCGTTTTTTCCAGGCTGCTGGCACCGCAATCCAATAACGAAATGCCCATGGTAATGGTGCGGATATCCAGGTTTTCCTGGCGGATCATGCGCAGGGTATCCAGAACCTCATTTTGATCGATTCTCTGCATGGCGCTTTCCCTCACACCCGGTGCATGGAATTGAAAATATCTTCATGCTGACAGAGAATGGACAATTCCAATTCTTCTCCCAGCTTGGAGAGGGCTTCTTTCAATTCATGAAAAGATACGGTACAAGGCGCTACATCCACCAACATGACCATGGAGAAATACTCCTGCATGATGGTTTGGTTGATATCCAAAATATTGACGCCACATTCGTACAATAGTGTTGAAACTTTTGCGATGATGCCTGGCTTATCAAAGCCAAGTACGGTAACAATGGTTTTAATCATAAGATCCTCCTGAAAGCCTAACGTGCTGGTTCGCTAAAAACAAGCATTATTCTTTATTTTAATCGCAATGCCATGGCCATGCAACCCAATCACATCGTTTTCCGAGAAAAAAGGCCGGCATAGGCCGGCCTTTTGAAAAATCAGTATTCTTTTTTGCTGCATATGCGGCAGGAAAGCCGATACGAGATAAAGACGACGGCAGCCAACAGGAAAGGCACCAAAGGCAGGAGTCGATCCAGCATGGCAATTAGTCGATCCAGCGCATATAAATAGTTTTGCGCAGCGACCATGGCGCCTACGATACAGAGGGCAATGACCACAGCATAAATGCGACCGCGGTCCACGCCGAACCGAAACGCAATGGGCATAATTAGGGAGATGAGCAGCAGGCTAACGCCCGCTACGGCCAACGAGCTGTATATCAGCAGGGAAATGGGCTCTTGGCTGAAAAGCAGGATGATACCGCCGCAGACTAAATTGAGGATAAGGCAGACGGCCACAATGATCAAAGCAAACAAATACCGCCCCTGCACCAGATTTTTGCGGGAAAGGGGGAGGGACAGCGCATAACGATCCCAGTTTGCATAGTTGTCGTATGTAAAAGCGCTAAAGGTCACGATGACAGCTGCCATGGCAGAGAAGCCGGCAAAAAAGGAGACCTCTCGGCTATATACGCTGATACCAAAATACAGAACCAGCAGCAATCCAAGCGCGTTGAGATATTTTTTCAGCGAAAGAAACTCTTTGTATAACAAACCCTTCATAGCGACGGCACTCCTTTGATGTAAAACAGCATGATCTGTTCGATGGTGGCAGGCTCTAAAATCATTTGCTCAGTTAACCGAAGATGTTCTTTTTGGGTTACCAGTACCTCACAATGGAAATCATGGGGAATGATCCGCACGATCTGCTGAGGCGCTAATGTATGCAAAGCGGAAACGCTGCAACGTAGCACACCATACTGCTCTTGCAGACGGTTTTTTTCTTCGCTAAACAGCATTTGGCCTTGGTGTAGCAGCGTTACATAATCGGCGATTTTATCTAAATCACTGGTGATGTGAGAGGAAAAAAGGATAGAATGTGTTTCATCCTGGATAAACTCTAAAAACAGATCAAGGATCTCGCTGCGCACAACAGGGTCTAGTCCGCTGGTGGCTTCGTCTAAAATCAGCAGCCGTGGATGGTGGGCCAATGCGTTGGCGATGAGTAATTTCATGCGCATACCGCGTGAAAACTTCTGCATAGGCTGGCGAAAGGGCAGCTGGAATTGATCCAGCAACCGGCGGTATAATACGGAATCCCATTGTTTATAAACGCCGGCCATACAGCGCTGTACATCCTGAGCGGTAAGCCCCTCATAGAAAAAGCTGTTTTCCCAGACAACGCCGATTTGTTCTTTCAACAGCGCACTATCCGAACGGACGGGTTGGCCAAATAGACGGATCTCTCCGCTGTCTGGGCGCACAATATCCAGCAAAGCTTTCAACGTGGTGGTTTTGCCGGCGCCGTTTTCCCCAATCAGCCCCATAATGCAGCCTTCTGCAAGAGAAAAGGAGATATCTTGGAGCTGAAAAGAAGAATATGATTTACAAAGGCCTGAAACCTCTATGATGCTGTTTGCCATGGTATTAAATGTCCTCCTGATATAAAAGATGGATGATAGAAGCAAGCTCCTCTTCTGCAATGCCGCATTGGCAAGCCAAGGCGGTTGCCTTATGAAGATGGCCTTCGATGAGGCGGAGCTGCTCCTCCTTTAGAAAATCCTCATTTTTGCTGGCGACAAAGCTGCCTTTTCCTACGATGGTTTCTATAAAGCCTTCGCGCTCAAGCTCTTCATAGGCCCGTTTCGTGGTAATGACGCTGATGCGTAGATCCTTGGCCAACAGCCGCATACTGGGCAGGGCGTCCCCTGCCTGTAAGGCATTGGAAAGGATGAGCTGTTTGATCTGTGAAACAATCTGCTCATAGATCGGTTTGCCGCTGGCATTTGAAATGATGATATCCAAAAGAAGCCTCCAACTATATATATTGTATATAAAGTATATATACAATATATGACTACTTTACAGCATTGTCAAGAGCAAATAGCAAGTTTGGTAAATTGACAAATCGCAGCGGGGCCGATACACTGAAACACGATTCTTCTTTGGGATTGGGATAAAGAGGGTTGTAGAATATGAAACAGAAAAAAAGCAAAAAAAGTATACAATTGCCCAATGGGTTTTTATATACGTTAGGCTGCAAGGCCATTACACCGTACCTTAAAATAAAATATAAATTTGCCAGGGATACGGGGGCCATTCAAGGCATAAAGCCGCCGTATCTTTTGCTATGCGGCCATACATCGGGCATGGATTGGCTGCCAACGGTGGCGGGTATGTATCCACAAAAGATGAATATCGTAACAGCGCAGCACTATTTTTACAATCAGCCGCTCAAGACCATCCTTCCTTGGCTGGGCGCCATTGCCAAGCAACAATTTCAGGTAGACGTCAGCAGCATACAGAAAATGAAAAAGGTCGTTGCCATGGGCGGCGTTATCAACCTATTTCCGGAAGGACAGGTTAGCATAGACGGAAAATTGGGGTTTGTACATCCCTCTCTTGCCAAGCTGGTACAGTTTTTGGGCATTCCTGTTGTCATTGGGAAATTGCAGGGAGCAGGTGCCTGCAAACCAAAATGGGCCAAGGTCTGGAGAAAGGGCCCTGTAAAGTTTACAGCAACGCCGCTTTTGACAGCCGAGCAGGTAAAGCAGATGCCGCGAGAGGCATTGTATCATACGCTGGTAGAGGCGCTTTCCTTTGATGAAGGAGAGAGCATCCGGACAAGCGGCTGGCATTATAAGGGTAAAGAGCTGGCAAAGGGTTTGGAAAATGCCCTGTACCAATGCCCAAACTGCGGCCGGGAGTTTTGCACGTTTTCGGAGGAGGATAGGCTGATATGCGGGGCCTGCGGCAACGCGGTGCGCATAGACGATCAGCTGGCGCTACATCCCGTGAGCAAAAAGGAGAATGCATTTCCTACCATAGCCGAGTGGCTGGATTGGCAGCGGGATCAGCTGCGGCAAAAAGCGTCACAGCCCGGCTTTGCCTTGGTAGAGCAGGTTGTCTTGAAGGACCCAAGGCAGGAAAGTAGCGGGTTTGATAGAAAAGGCAGCGGAGAAGCGCGCTTTACTTGGGATGGGATGCTTTACCAGGGTGAAATCGACGGGAAAAGCGGAGAACGCTGGTTTCCCAAAGAGCATCTTGCTATGATCCCCTACGCCTGCGGTATCGGTCTTGAAATTCCTTATGGGCGGAGTATTTGTGTGCTGGAACCGGAGAACAAGCAGTCTGTGATGCAGTGGATTTTATTTTCAGAGCTGTTGAGGGAGAAAGAACAGAAAAAGAAGGCGTAGGCCTTCTTTTTTTCGCCATACCCCAGAAAACGGCATAGAATAAAGGGAAAGGGGCGTAGGGCATGAAAAAAAAGGGAAATTGTGTGACCACTGTACCGATGATGGCGGCGGCTGTGGCCAGCGCATTGGCCTGTGGACAGACAGAGGCGCAGATAGAGCAATGGCGCTGTTTTTTGAGCGCCGTGATTAGCAATCTGACGTTGATTCTGGTCCACTGCGATCTGGCCCCTGAGCTGGAAGCAATCTCGGAAGAGGTGGAAGAGCTGGCAGAGGAGGCCGAAAGACAATCCTAATGGATGCTTGCCAAACCCTCTATGGCTGTTTACAATAGGGAATAGACCATGAGAAAAGAGGAAATGGCATGTCCGTAGACAAGGTAAAGACATATTTACAGCAATGGGATCGTGCAAAAGACGTTTTGGAATTTCCTGCTTCTAGCGCTACGGTACGGTTGGCGGCAGAGGCGCTGCATGT
>UREB01000137.1 GCA_900546685.1 uncultured Eubacteriales bacterium
AATGCTTCCCCGGGGCAGAAAGCATGGCTAGGCACGGAAGAGGAGCCGGACGAGGAAGCGCCTACTAGGCGAAGGTTTGGGCAGGACGAAAGCGAAATAAGGCCCCGGGGCTGTGCAGAGTGCAAGGCACGGGAGAGGGGCCGGACAGGGCGGCGCCTACTAGGCGGAAGCAAAAGAAAGTATGGATGAAAATGCTTCCCCGGGGCAGAAAGCATGGCTAGGCACGGAAGAGGAGCCGGACGAGGCAGCGGGCACTGCCCGCCCCCCCGACGGGGGTAAAACGGGCCCGACAGGGCAAGGAGGAGCATCATGATGCAAGAAAAGACAGAACAGAACTGGACACAGGCGGACAGCGCGCCCGGCGCAAGCCAAGACCAGGCGGCCCTTGGCGGAGACAAAGGGACGGATGCGGCCAAAGAGGCCGCCGGGCCGAGGGGGTACGGAGCCCATGGCGGCACCCATCCCCGGGGCAGAGAGGATGGCAGGGCACAAAACAAAGGGCCCGAGGAGGAACCGCTGTATAGCCAGGCCGAGCTGCAAAGGGAGCTGGACCGCGTAGCGAAAAAGGAGCGCGAGCGCGGACGGCGGCAGGCGCAAAGAGAGCAGCAGGCGGGCACGCAGCCAGAAGGCGGCGCGGACGGCACAGATCAGCAGACGGAACGCGAAAACGCACAGCGCGCCACAGCGCCGGACGGCGAAACCGGGCGGGAGGGCGGCACGGCAGCGGCAGAACAAAGCACGGAGGCAGACCCGGCCGACCTTTTGGACGCTGAACAGCAGCGCATGCTGGGGCGCGCGATGGCGGACAAGGCCATCCAGGAGGGTGACGAGGCGGTGCAAAGGGGCATCGAACGGCTTTTGCTCAAAGAGGAGCCCCTGACAGCCCGTGAGGACGAAACGCTGTTTTGGCTATTCAACCACGCTTCGCTGAAGGCCTGTGCCGAGGAACTGACCAAGCGCGGCGTGGACGGGGAGAGCATCGTAAAAGACAAGGACTTTATCGCCTTTGCGGAGATGATGCGCAGCGACGTGCCGCTGCTAAAGGTTTACGAGCAATACGCCCGCACCCGGGGGCACAAGGCAAAGCCGGCCTCCACCGGCTCGGTACAGGGGCAGGGGCCCGCGGGCGCGCCGTATTTTAGCCAGGAACAGGTACGGCACATGACAAGAAAGCAAGTAAGAGCACACTACGACGAAATCGAAAAGAGCCGCCGCTTTTGGAGATAGCGGCCGGCACAGAACAAAAGGAGAGAAAGCATTATGGCATATACCAAATTTATTCCGGAGCTATGGGCGGAGAAGATCCAGCGCGAAAACGAAAAGATGCTGGTGCTGGCAAAGCTTTGCAACCGCCAGTGGGAAGGCGAACTAAAGAAAAAGGGCGATACGGTGCATATCTTGGGCATCGGCGCGCCCACCATCGGGGATTATGACGGCACAGCCATCGAGGCGCCGGAAACGCTGGCGGATACCTCCATTCCGCTGGTGATCGACAAGGCCAAGTATTTCAACGTGCTGGTGGACGATGTGGACCGCCGCCAGGCTGCGGGCGATATTATGGAATACATTTTGCAGGAGGCCAGCGAGGCGCTGGCCGTGCAGGAGGATAGCGACATTGCAACCTGCATTTCCGCCGGCGTGAAGAGCGAAAACAAGATCGCGGCCGCCAGCGTGACGGCCACTGGCGATACCAGCGCCCGCCGCTATCTGCAAAAGGCAAAGACCATGCTGTATAAAAACGGCGTGAAGAAAAACAGCGAGATTGTGGCGGTGGTAAGCCCGGACTTTTTGGAACGGGTGGAGATCGAGGTGGAAAACCTGGAGACGGACAACACCAAGACCGCGACCAACGGCTTTGTGGGCAAGACCAGCGGCATTTCGCTGTATCTTTCCAACAACATCCACACCGAGAGCACGAAAGAGCACATCTATGTGATGACGCGGCGCGCGGTGGCGCATGCCAGCCAGATCAACGAGGTGAAAGCCTATTCGCCGGAGGATCTGTTTGCAGACGCCGTCAAGGGCCTGAACACCTACGGCACCAAGGTGGTGCGCCCCGGCGAGCTGGTGGTGCTGGAAGTAACGGCCTACGCATAACTGGGCCAAGGGCCAGGGGGGCAAGCCCCCCCGAACGGCCCGAAACGCAAGGAAAAGGAGGGGAAACACATGACGCTGGGACAGGCCAAATCGGCGGCGATGATGCTGATCGACCAATACACGCCGGACAGCCCGCCGACAGACGACGAGGAAACGCTTTCTAAGCTGAACTGCCTGGTGGAGCTGGCGCAGGTGCAGCTTTGCCAGATCAAGAAAAAGGAGCGGCGCTGCGTGCTTTTGGAAAGCCAGGGCACGGTGGACCCGGAGACGGGGATGCTGACGTTTGCCCTGCCAAAGGATTTTTACCAGCTAAGGCGGGTGACGATGGCCGATACCGGGCAGGAGGCCTGGGCAGAGATCTATGGCGATACGCTGGAAACGCAGGCCGGGCACGGAACGATGATCTTGCAATACTATGCCTACCCGCCGGAGATCACCGACGATACGCCGGACGACACGGCGCTGGAGCTGGACAGGGACACGGCCCAGGTGTTGCCGTATACGGTGGCGGCGGACCTATTGAAGGCCGACCCATCGGCGGACTATGCCTCGTTTGAGGCCAAGTATATGGGGCTTTTGGCCAATTTGGACCCGAGGATGAGCGCGGGGCGGCTGGTGATCTCTACGCCGGAGCAAAGGGGGCTATGATGGCGAACTTTCTAAGCTATGACATTCCGGCCAGGCGCACGAAAAGCGCGCGGGTGCGCACCTACCAGCGCCTAAAGGGCGTGGATTTTTCCTCGGACGAGGCGCAGGTGGCGCTGCAGCGCAGCCCCAACAGCCTCAACATGTACAAAAACTACAGCGTGGAGCTGGGGCAGTGTGTGGAAACGCGGCCGGGGTTCCGGCGGCAGGTGGTTTTTCCTGAAAAGGAGGACAACACGGTATACGGACAGCTGTTTTTTGAAAACAGGACCAAGACCGTGACCAAGATACAGCCGCTGTTTCATGTGGGGGATACGCTGTATCTTTGGGAGAGCTACCCGCAAAAGGCGGACACGCTGGACGAAACCGGACAGAACCCCGGGCTATCGGCGCTGTATACCGGCCTTTGCTGCCAGGACAGCGCGATGATGGTGTTTGACGGCAAGGTATACATTCTGGACGGCGCACATTACCTTTGCTTTGACGGCGAAACGGTGCAGGAGGTAAAGAGCCTGGCGCTGACGCCCACGACGTATATCGGCCGCGATCCGCTGGGCGGCGGTACGCAGTATCAGCAGAGAAACCTATTGCAGGATGCGTTTATCAACACGTTTTTGTCCGACGGGAAGAGCCAGGACTATTACCTATCCATGACGGACATTGACGAGGTGGTGCGCGTGGAGGTGGACGGCCGCACGCTGAGCGCGGACGAGTACACAGTGGACGCTGAAGAGGGCAAGGTGACGTTTACAAACGTGCCCCCCGCACCGCAGACCCCAGGGCAGGACACCGTTTTGATCGAGGCAAAAAAGCACACCGACGGCTATGCGGCGCGCATTGAAACCTGCCGCGTGATGGCGGTGTTTGACAACCGCCTGTTTTGCGCCGGCAACCCGGAAACGCCCAATGTGGTGTATTTTTCCCAGCGCAACGACCCCACGTACTTTGGCGAGATCACCTACGAGACGGACGGCAAGGAGCCGACGGCGGTGGTGGGGTTCATGCGCATCGGCAGCCAGCTGGCCGCCATCAAGGAGGAAAGCCAGCAGGAGGCCACGGTATTTTTGCACCAGCCGGTGGAAACAAACATAGAGCTGAGCCCCAAAAGCTACCCGGCGGACCAGGGGCTTTCCGGCCTGGGGGCCGCAGGCAGGCGGATGTGTTTGAATTTTCTGGACGACCCGGTGTTTTTAACGACGATGGGGCTAAAGGCCATTGGCAAGCTGAGCATTGCCTCGGAGCGCAGCATAGAGCACCGCTCTTCGCTGGTGGATGGGCGGCTGGTCAACGAAAAGGGGCTGGCAAACGCCCAGCTTTGTGCTTGGCGGGGGTATTTGATCTGCCTGGTAGACGGGCGGATGTACCTGGCGGACAGCCGGCAGACCTATGTGCAGGCCGCCACGGGGCATACCGAGTATGAATGGTATTTTTGGGACAACATCGGCGTGTATGACGGCAGCGGCGCGTTCCGCCCGGCAGTCAGCGTGCTGGCGTATAAGGACCAGCTGTATATCGGCACGGACAACGGAGTGATACTCACCTTTAACACCGACAGGATCAAGGACGACAGCGGGGAATTGTCCGCCGAGGCGTACACCGACGACGGGCGGCCCATCTTTTGGTGCTGGACCACGCCGTTTGACGCCCTGGGCCAGCCCAACCGCGTAAAACGCGACAACAAGCGCGGCGGCGTGCTGGAATTGAAGAGCATGAGCCACGGGCAGGTGAAGGGCAAGGTGCGCACCAACCGCGCGCCGTGGAAGGAATTTGTGCGGGTGGATGGCGGGTATTTCGATTTTACCGATCTAAACTTTGCCGATTTGAGCTTTGCCACAGAGGAAAAGTCGCTGGTGTCGTTCCAGAGCAAGCAAAAGCGCTGGGTGAAAAAGCAGCTGATGTTTTACGGAGACGAAGCGGGGCGCCCCGGCGGCCTGTACGCCATCACCATGGAGGCGTTTTTGGCAGGCTATTACAGATAGGAGGAGACCATGGCGTTTACAAAACTGACAACGGATGTGGAAAACATCCAAAAGCTGGCGGATAGGCCGCAGCTTTCGGCCCAGCAGCTAAAGGCTGCGTTTGACGGCGCAGGGGCGGACATCAAGGCATATCTAAAG
>UREB01000138.1 GCA_900546685.1 uncultured Eubacteriales bacterium
ATTTTTTCGTTGAAAGCATGGGTATGAAAATCGATTATCATAAAGGATTCTTCCTTTCTGGTAACTTGGTTAGATTAAAGTGTACCGCTGTTAGGTAGAAATTGCAATGCCCGGCGGTAGGCGGAGAATATTACGATTTGGTCCATTACGATAAAGATGATGAGGTGCAAACATGACAACGTATTATACCCCGGAAGAGGTAGCAGACATTCTAAAGGTACGTAAGCATACGGTGTGGAATTGGCTGCGGGAAGGTACGCTGAAAGGAACAAAAATCAACGGGAAGATCTGGCGCATTACCGATAAAGATTTAGAAGCGTTTATCAATAAAGACGAGAGCGAAGTGTAAACAAACAATCAGCGAGGGCACTGCCAAGTGCCTTTTCTTGTAAAGGAGAAAAATGGTGCAAAAATCATATAAACAGGAAAACATTATTGGATTTGCAGATGTAGATTATCGGGAAAGGCTGCGGCCGTTCCGTGTATTTGAATTACTGGAAGATATGTCGGACGTACATGCGAATATTTTAGAGATAGGTGCGCAATCTCCCGTAATGGAGGGATATGTATGGGTGGTAGCGCGCAATCGTTATCAGCTGACGCGCATGCCGAGACTAGGCGAAAAAATCACTTTCGAGACATGGCCGGGCCAATGTCAGCGAGCGATTTATCCGCGTTTGTTTTCGATGACAGACGAGTCTGGTTGCCGCATTGGCGGCGTGCATTCCATTTGGACGTTGTTGGATGTAAAAAAACAAAGATTGGCCGTGAACCCCAAAATCAATGCGATGTTTCCGGATACAGAGGACTTGGGTGTCCCAGTGGAAATGCCGCGCAAGCTCAAGCAGCCGCAGCCCACACGCCCGCCTGTTTACTACACGCCGGCCTATTCCGATCTTGACCGCAATAGGCACGTCAACAATGCGCGCTATATCAGCTGGGTATGCGACTGCTTTGCACCTGAGCGTTATGAAAACCAGACAATTTTGGATCTGGAGATCAACTACTTGCAGCAGGCCTTTGCCGGGGAAAAAATACGTATGGAAATTGAAGAGCAGGGGGCATCGTTTCTCATCCAGGGGAACAATGATGAAACGGACGTGCCGCTGTTCCGCGCGGCTGGCACATTTGCCAAAAGTGAATAGGGCATAGCGAAGAGATAGGCGGCATACGATACAATGGCGTTGTTTGGGTTTTACTTTGCAGCCTTGATGGGCTATAATAAGGATAAAGCCAAAAAAGGAGAGGATCGTTATGGAAGCCTTTGAAACAGTGAAAATCGATGCGTTTATGGAAAACCCGTTTACCCTGATCGGCAAACAGTGGATGCTGATTACCGCTGAGAAGGATGGGAAGGTCAATACAATGACGGCCTCATGGGGCGGTCTAGGCGAGATCTGGGAGCAGAGCGCTGCGTATATTGTAGTACGCCCACAGCGATATACCAAGGAGTTTTTGGATGCGGCGGATACTTTTTCCTTGACATTCTTTGAGGAAAGCTATCGAAAAACCCTAAGCTATTTGGGAACGGTATCCGGCCGGGAAGAGGACAAGATTGCAAAATCCGGCCTTACCATTGCGCACTGCGGGGATACCCCCTATTTTGAAGAGGCGGAAAAAGTGCTGATTTGCAAAAAAGCCTTTGCACAGCCGATGGTAGAGCAGAGCTTTTTGGATCGAGCGTTGATTGAAAAGTGGTATGAGGAAAAGGATTATCATATCCTGTACATTGGGCTGGTGGAAAAGGTTATGTATCGCCAAAAATAAGCACAATAAAAAGCGCTGATTTCAGCGCTTTTTTCGTTTGATAAGAAAAGAAAGGCGTTAGCCGATGACGTCGTCCATATCATATAAGCCGGGCAGCTTATCGACCAGATATTTAGCGCTGCGCAGAGCACCCGTAGCAAATACCTGGCGGGAAAATGCCTGATGGCGAATCTCAATGACTTCATCCGGGCCAAAGAAGAATACAGAATGTTCGCCAACCATGGTACCGCCGCGTACACTGGACATACCTACTTCATGTGAGTTGCGCGCTTCTCTGCGGGACTGACGATCATATACGGGAACAAGGTCTCCTCCACGGGCTTCGTTTAAAGAATCAAATAACATAACGGCCGTACCGCTGGGAGCGTCCACCTTACGATTGTGATGTGTTTCCACGATCTCGATGTCAAACCCATCTCCCAAGGTTTGGGCGGCCTGACGCACCAAAGCACGGGTCAGCGCGATGCCGAGCGAGGTGTTGAAGGAATAAAAGATAGGGATGGACAGAGCTGCTTTCGAAATATACGCTTTCTGAGAGGGCGTGTGACCCGTCGTACAGATCACGGTAGGCAGCTTTTTTTCCATTGCAAACTCCAAAACACCCTCCAATGCATCAGCCCGAGAAAAATCGAAGATGATATCGGGATTTTCCTTGACGCCACCGAACCCTTCGTATACAGGATAGGAAAGGGAATCGTCCGCATGGATATCTACCCCTGCGATGACGGTAAAGTCAGGATCTGCTTCAATGGCCTGAGCGACTTGACGCCCCATGGAGCCAAGCGCGCCCGAGATCAAAACATGTATCATAGTAAAACACTCCTTTTAGGACAACCGTGGGGTTGTCCATCCATACTCTATACGATAGCAACGATAAATGCTAAAAACCATAGTTAGCATACCACAAAATACACAATAAAAAAACGGCATCGCCGTTTTTTTACGGAAAAGGGTTAGCAGGAAAAGCCGTAATCACGCATTGCTTGTAGCAAAAGTGCACGGTTGGCATCGCCCATGGGAACCAAAGGCAAACGAAGCACATCCTTGCATTGCCCAATGGCAGACAACGCTGCCTTGACGGGGATGGGGTTTACTTCGCAGAAAAGCTTTTCCGCCAGCGGAGATACCTTGAATTGCAGTGTGCGCGCAGTTTGAAGATCTCCACGAAGCATGGCATCCGCCAAATCGTGCATATCGCGCGGCGCGATGTTGGAAACAACGGAAATCACGCCTTTACCACCCAACGCCATCAGCGGAAGCACTAAGCCATCCTCCCCGGAATAAACATCCAGACGATCTTCACACAAGCGAATCATTTCGGAAACCTGTGCCATATTGCCACTGGCTTCCTTCATGCCGGCAATGTTTTTATGATGGCTGAGCACAGAAAGCGTCTGCGGCGTCATATTCAGCCCGGTGCGCCCCGGCACATTGTAAACGATGATAGGAAGATCTACGGCGTCCGCCACAGCAGTGTAGTGCGCAATCAACCCCGCCTGCGTTGTTTTGTTGTAGTAGGGTGTAACGATCAGAAGGCCGTCTACCCCCAGGGCCTGGGCATCTTGAGATTTGGCAATCACTTCTGCTGTATTGTTGCCTCCGGTGGACGCAATCACGGGAACGCGGCCGGCCACCTGTTTTACGGAAAAATCAATGACGCTTTTCTGCTCTTCTCGCGTCATGGTAGACGGTTCGCCCGTCGTGCCGCAGACGAGAATGGCGTCTGTGCCGTTTTCAATTTGAAATTCCAGCATATGGGAAAGGGCGTCAAAATCCACAGCCCCATTTTCCTGAAAGGGAGTTGCCAACGCCACACAGGCGCCGGTAAAGAGACGACTCATTTGGTTTGCTCCTCTCGTTACTTATGACAAATATAACCGAGCTTGCAGAGAAGCTCTGCGGTGAGGACTGCGCCGCCTGCCGCTCCGCGCAGCGTATTGTGCGACAGGCAGACAAAACGATAGTCCATAATGCGGTCTTCACGAAGCCGGCCGATGGAAATGCCCATTCCGCCGTACAGATCACGATCCAAACGCGTCTGCGGCCGGTCGTCCTCAGTGAAATAGGTTAAGAATTTTTTTGGAGCGCTGGGAAGCCCCATGCCGTCTAAAGCGCCCTTAAAGCTGCTCCAACGCTCTATGATTTGCTCCTTGGTGGGCGTTTGGGCAAACTTGACGGACACGGCCGCCGTGTGGCCATCCTGCACGGGAACTCGCAAGCACTGAGCGCTGATGACGGGCTTTTCAGCCGGCACGATGACGCCGTTTTCCAGATGCCCCCAAATCTTCAAAGGCTCCTGTTCGCTCTTTTCTTCTTCACCGCCGATATAAGGGATGACGTTGTCTACCATTTCAGGCCAGGTCTTAAAGGTTTTCCCGGCCCCGGAAATGGCCTGATATGTACATACTGAAACCTGCTTGATGCCAAAATCCAGCAGGGGAGACAGGGCGGGTACATACGATTGAATCGAACAATTTGGCTTTACGCTGACAAAGCCGCGTTTTGTCCCGAGGCGCTTGCGCTGCGTGTCGATGACCTTGGCGTGGTCAATGTTGACCTCCGGCATCATCATGGGAACATCCGGCTCGCCGCGCTGTGCACTGTTATTGGAAACGACGGGGGTTTCTGTTTTGGCCAGTGCGATCTCCAGAGCTTTTGTCTCCGGTTTCGGCATATTGACAGCGCAAAACACAAAATCCACAGCCCGGCAGACCTCTTCCACTTTGGATGCGTCCAACACCGTTAGCTCCGCAGTTTTTTCTGGAATGGGCCAGGAAAAAGCCCATTTTTCCCCAACTGCGTCGCGGTAGGTTTTTCCTGCGCTGTGCGAAGAGGCAGCTACAACCGCGACCTCAAACCAGGGATGGTCTGCCAATAGGGAAACAAAGCGCTGGCCCACCATGCCCGTGGCGCCCACAATGCCTACACGATACTTTTGCATTTTTATGCCTCCTAAAAGAACAAAACGGCGCTTTGCTGCGCCGCCTACACACTGCAAAGCAAAACAATACCGCCTTGCGTATTCAGACAGAACAGCGCTCCACGAACCAATCGTGACAGATACAGCGCCGCTCCTCGCTGCATCCA